>JANOEM010000184.1:0-5205 GCA_031413195.1 Actinomycetes bacterium | reverse complement strand
ATGTGCTGCTTGATCGTCTTCGGTCCGCACGAGCCCAGCGAGGTGCCCGCCGTCCGCTCACCGGCCAAACGAAGCATTCGTGGCCCAAGCGCCGCCAACATGATCGGTACGGGAGGAGCGTCGATGGTGAGCCAGCCGCTGGCGAAGATCTCCTCACCCGTGACCGTTGTCGAGCCGGTCTCGAAGAGCGACTGGAGCGCCTCGAGGAACTCGCGTGTCCGCGTGTAAGGCCGGTCGTAGGACTCGCCGAACAGGCCTTCTGCCACCATTTGATGAGATGGGCCGATGCCGAGCGTGAAGCGGCCGTTGGTGGCCGCTTGTGCGGTCAATGCGGCTGCTGCCAATGCGAGCGGATGGCGCCCGGTAAGCGGAACCACCGACGTGCCGACCTCGGTGAAACCCCGAACCTCCTCGGCTATAGCGGCGAGGGCGACGATCGGATCAAGACCGAAGACCTGTGACAGCCAGAAGCTGTCGAACCCGGCGGATTGTGCCCACGTCGCTTGCTCTCGAAGGTCGTCGAGGCTGCCCACCTCCGTACCGGCGCCGTAGCCCCACGCCACCCCGAGATGCCCCATCGAACGACCGTAGCTTGCCATGAAACGCCGTCAGTCGTCCGGCCGCCACGGCGCTCGCCCGCTCGATAACGGCCGCTCAGAATCACACCCGCCGGCGGGCAGCACGCGCAACAGTCCGGCCCAAGCCGCACACTGCATAATCCCGACCGCCAATGCCGAACGGCGACTGTCGGTGATCGCGTTACGTGCGGCACATCGACGAGCCCAGCCTGACCGAGTGCGCCGGTACGCGAGCGGGACATCGAGCACGCGAGCTCGGGATTATTGCTCGGGTCCAGCCAGCCGATCGGCCGATCGATACGTGCCGTTGAGCGCTACCGGACTGCTCCGTCGGGGCCGCGCGTTATTCATCGAGTGGGTCAGCGTCGATCGGGACCAGCCACATGACGGCGACCACGGTGAGCGCTTGGCGAGAGTTTCCACGCCGCTCCATGCGATCTCGGTCCGGCTGCGTGGTTCGCGTGACTCGGCGGCAAACGTCTGCGTTGACGTCGAGGTCCTACCACAACGATAGAGTTGTGGTGTGTCGATTCCGTTGTTCGATCCTGCGTCGGGGTTGTTGCCGCCTGGCGAGCACGCAGCGTCGTGGGATGACGTGCTGGACCGGTTCGGATGGAATCCGGTGCGACGCCGTCAACTCGATGGCCTCGCCGAAGCTTTGTATCTCTTGGCCGAAGCGGGCTGTGAGCGGGTGTGGCTCAACGGAAGCTTCGTCACCGAGAAGGACGAGCCTCGCGACTTCGACGCTGTATGGGATCCCACCGGCGTCGACACCGACACCTTGGATCCGATCTTCTTCGATCTCGCCGACGCCAGACGCGCCCAGAAGGCACGATTTGGCGGCGAGCTCTTGCCTGACATGACCGAGGCGGGCAGCGGCTTGCGGTTCGCAGAGTTCTTCCAACGCGACCGAAGCGGACAACCCAAAGGCATCATCCTCCTCGAACTGAAAGCGACGAACTCATGATCACCAACGACGTCCAGTACCGCAACACCAAGACCCTGCTCGCCCAGTTCCGCCAAGCAGCAGAGAACCTCGAAGCAGATCTCGCTGACGCGGCCGGCACCAAGCTCCACCAGCTCCAGATCGACGCTGTGCGGTCCCAAGCCGAAGATCTTGAGGCCGAGATCGCCGAGTACGAACAGCTTCGCTCCGGGGCGACGACATCGTTCACTGCAAACTCATTGGCCGATCTGGCAAAGCTGCTGATTCAGGGTCGGATCGCTCGGGGTTGGTCACAGCGTCGCCTGGCCGAAGAACTCGGCATCGCTGAGCAACAGATTCAGCGATATGAAGCCAACGGCTACGCCACCACCAGCCTGACCCGACTGTGCGAAGTCGCAGCAGCTCTCGACCTTCAGATGACCGAAACAGCCCGCCTCGCCACGCCAGCAGCCTGACCGCCAACCCTGCAGAAACGTCGGCCCACCGCAACGACTTGACGAGCGCATCACCGCCACGATGGGCGGGTCGGTACACGGCCACTCCTCTGGCCGGATTTTCGGAGGAGTGCTCCATAATCATCGGTTGACGGCGGCGAAGATCGGCTGGCTGATCAACCGTTTGCGGTCGGGGGCACAGACCCGGCCGCGATCCGTGGTGGCATGACTCTGTGGCACGCTGTGGCTGTGAGGGGCACACTCGTGGTTTCGGTCGTGGGGGTGTTGGCGATGACGTCGCTGGCATGCAACGGTGAATCTCCGTCGTCGCAGACAGAGACCGCCCCATCGTCAAGTGCACTCACGCCGGATGCTCCGCTGGACACTGCCAGTTCGAATACCTCGTCAACGAACGCAACGAGGACATCGACGCCGGCGGCCGAGGTTCGCCCTCTCCAGGTCCTTCCATTCGGCGCTCAGAGCGAGGAGGTGTCGCTGCGTGTGATGGCGTTCAATGTTGAATCAGTCGTGGGGGCCGAGTCGTCGGGAGACGTCACGCTCACCTACGACCTCGATCTTGGGTTCGATCCAGCGGGTCGGTCTGGGACCGTGATCGTTCCGAAGTCCACCAGCGACGGGCAGTTGGCGATCGAGGTGGGCTGTGTCCTGGAGGGTTGTCTCGACTTCGTGCCGGTCAACGATTTTCGTCAGACCTCGATCACCGTCACGGCGCGCCGCACCGCAGAAGCACTGACGGTCGGCGCACATGACGCGCCATTCGCGCTGCAGTTCGATGACGGCTCCGAAGTGGCCTTCGATGTGGTGGTGTGGGTGGAGCCGGGACCGTCGGCTGAGATTTCCGACGCTGTGATCGCAACGACTGGTGCACCAAAGCTTGTTCAGACTGTCTTCACCGAGGGGGCTTTCGCTTATCACGCGATCTCTGCGTTCGGGTCGATCTGGGTGCTCAACCGATCGTCGGGCACCGTGTCACGCATCGACGAAACCAGCGGCGAGTTGCAGGCCACCATCCGGGTCCGTGAGGCGACCGCGTCGGGCACCCTCAATCGACTCACAGCGAGCAGCGACGCTGTGTATGTAACAGCCAAACCAGCGGTGCGGATCGATCCCGACACCAACGAGGCGAGCGAAATCGTCGGCGAAGTAGCTGCCGCCGCGATTATCGCCGACCCCGACACGGTCTGGGCAGGAGGCTTCCGTGGCCCGATCGTGCGGATCGACGCCAACATGACCGTGACCGAGGTTGGCCCTACCGGCAACTGGGTCGACCTGGCTATCTCCAACGGACTGGTGTGGGCCGTGGAGCAGACATCCGGCGGTGGGCGTCTCATTGCCTTCGATGGTGCGACCGGTGAGATCCGTCACGACACCGTCGTCGCTGAGGGCGTCAACGGTTTCGCCGTGCGTCTCGTCGCAGACGAAACCAGTGTCGTAGTTGGAATCGACACCAGCGGCGGCGGTGGCCGCACCGGCCAACTCCTGATCCTCGATCCTGCCAGCGGTGCGGTGACCGACACCGTCACGCTCGACACGCGCCCCGAAGGCATCGTGCTCACCCCCAAACACATCTGGACCAGTGGAGCCGTCCATGATCGCACAACGCTCGACATCGAGCAGACCGATCACTTGGGGTTCACCATCGCTCGCGGAACCGACGGTTCGATCTGGGGTACTGGCGGCATTCCCAGCTCTCATACAAACGAGTCGGTTGTCAACCGGTACGCCCCAGGCGACCTCGCCGGTTGACCCAAACGTGGCGCGCGAGCGGACCCGATGAACGAACCCAGAAGCGTCGACAAGTCACTACTCAGCGTGTCATCGAACGCCACAGCGAGGGCCACACCTCGAGCAGCGAACGCCACCCCCGGAGACCACCTCACGAAGGTGCAGAACCGATCGATAATCTCGGCCCACGACCGCCCTTCGACCCACGCGTTATCCGGCATTCTGCTCGCGGTGCCGACGCTCGGACTCGCATACATCGGCACGCAGAATCACGGACACCATGCGCAGGAGGACACTCGGGAACGTCCCAAGCCGCACGCTGCATAATCCCGACGACCGTCGCCGTGCCAGCGGCCCGACAGACGCAGCGGATCTCAGATCGGCAAATGGCTGCGGCCTGGTCAGGCACGTTGAGCCGGCGAACCAGCACATCATGTACGGGGTCACAGTCGCTTGATGCTGGCGGCCAGGCGAAACGGTCAGGGCCGAATTGGAGAGCGGTCTCCTGCAGGATCCCCCGGTGGAGGCAAGTGCTGATCTCGGCTGTCCGCCAGGATTCTTAGTGTCCGGTACAGAAACACGAGACCCACCAAGATCATTAGTGAAATCAGTACCGAAACATCCATTAGCGGCGCCATCAGGACAACGAGGAGCACGCAGGCGGCAAAGTTCCGGGCGAGTCGCCGACCTTGATAGTCCGGTGGCATAGGCCCACCGTAGACGAGACCAGCGGCGGGCGCGGTTCCGCCCGATGCAGACGCACCAAATGGTCGCCCTGGGCGCAAGCATCGATGTCAGCCGGGCTGAAAGCCCGATAATGCTCCGGATAATCCCCGGCGATCGGGAACGGCCTGCGCTGCAGTGCTACCCAAGCCGAGCACCCGATATTCACGTCCCCCGGCGAACGACCGACGAGACAGAGGCGAGCCCATTCTCACTGGCAGGTCTGCTCGGGACGGCGCCTATGCGCAGAGGTCGGCGTCTGTGAGTTCGGTCGGTGTGTAGACGACGGTGCGACCGGCGTGTGTCACCATGAGCTGATCGCCTGCCGTGTTCACCTCCAACACGACGGTGATTCCGCCTGTGGTGGCTGCGTCGGGCCATTCCGTCGGCATCCAGTCGCTCGTGTTGCCTGCCTCGGCGGTCCGCCACCAGGTCCCGTTGATCTTGTAGCTCAAGAATCCAACTCCGCAGTGCACGCCGAGTTCCCAGGTGAGCGGTTCGTTCGGTGGCAGCCGTGCGTCTGGCGCGAGGGCGGCGATCGTCGTCGTAGGTCCTAACGGCGCGCTCGAAGCGACGCCATCAGAACCTTCTCCGCACGCAGACATTGACGCGAACGAGAGAAGCGCGACTGCACAGATCGTCTGCGAACGCACCCGCGCATACTGCCCGGTATGTGCGCCCGACGCAAGCTTTGGTCCGAGTGCCGCGTCACCGGGAGACCGCTCGATATCGCTCCGGATAATCCCCGTCTATAGCGAGCGGTCCGCGCCGCACTGCG
>JANOEM010000183.1:0-9164 GCA_031413195.1 Actinomycetes bacterium | reverse complement strand
GTGGGAGCAGTCGCTCCACTTCGAGCGGGCGATGCAGTTCCGGGCGGCGCTCAGCGCGCTGGACGGCGACGGTGAACCGTCCGACCCCCAGGTCGTCGCGGATGCGATCATCGCCGCTGCGACTGACCCGGCTACTCCGATGCACACCCTGGTCGGTCCCGATGCCCAACTGATCGCTGCCGTACGCTCACAGGGCGACTTCGAGCAGTTCGAGGCGTCGATGCGAACAGCCCTCAACTGGTTCGATTGATCGATCCACACCTCGACGGCGACGCCGACGTAGGACTCAGTCCACCCGACGGCCGAGCATGGCGAGGAACTGGACCGTAGGAGATGGATCGTTCGTGAACACCTCGGAGTTGAAGAACGGCGGTTGACGCATGGCCTCGATGACCGGTGCTGCTTGAGCGGTGGCGTGCACGACGAGATCGTCATCGAGGTGCTCGTCGAGGCCGGTGGCGCGGGCGAGGTCCCAGGTGTGGGCGAGTGTGTCGACAACGTTCCATGCGAGGAAGTTGTCGATCGTCTCTTCGGCGCGGAAGGTCTGCACGGTCTGGTCGAGCACGCCCGGTGCGTCGACGGCCGCCAGGACAGATCCGCGTGCCGCGACTGGGTCGGCTGCTCGAGAACTCCCGTTACCGCGTGATCGTCGCCGTTGTCGGAAACGGTGCGCAGGCAATGGCCATCTTCGGATGGGCGGTTGCGATCACGATCGAGTTCATCTGCGTGCCACCCGGTGACCGCCTGATCAGCTCCTCTTGACCAGGAAAAGGTGCTCTGTCACATGCGTGCTTCTGTCCGCCAGATTCCGCGATCCGCGAAACCTGTTGTACTTCAGCTGCATCTCCCGAACGTCGCCCTGGGCTGACAGAGTCTGCCTCATCTCGTCGGGTGAGATGAAACCTTCGTCGTTGAAGGAGACCAACAGGAACTTTGCCGGCGTGCCGCTGACCAACTCGTTTAGCTGGGCAAGCGCCTTGCGGCGGACGTTGTACGCAGACCGCTTCCAGTCGACGGGTATCCCGGACACATCCGAGATCTCCTCCGGCTCCTCGTAGTTCACGATGAGGTTCAGCATGAAGTAGTTGGAACCATACGGGTGTTGGTTGTACGGAGGGTCGAAGTAGGCGAGGTCCAAGTCACCCATGGACTGCACCTCTCGATTCGTGTCGCCGGAGCGGACCTCGTAGTCACTCTCGTGATCACTCAGGACCGGCTCGCGCATGGTGATCTGGCCCTTGATCCGGAGTAGGGCATCCTGCCCACTACCGCCGAACCGTCCTACGCCGCTTTCCTTGTCCTTGTAGAAACCCTTGAACACGCCCGCCGTGTTGGCATGGACCGAGGCGGCTGAGAGCAATGGACCCAGGAGGAAGGGGCGGAGTTCATCGGGAGCTTTGTCGATGAGCTGCCTGAAGTGATCGAGACGGCGGCCATTGTCGCTGGTGTAGAACACTCGCTCACCGAGCTCGATTCTCACGTCATCACGCGGGGAGTACAGGCGACGGATGAAGCCTCCGTGCGGAGGCTCCGGCGACGACTCCACTTCGGAGTTCATCCACCGCACGAACTCCGACACCTCCGCCATTGGCACGTGGCTTCGATTCGCGAGGTAGCACTTGGACACCATCGCGGCATAGTCCTCGATGTCGCAGGTCACCAGTCGCGAGGCGTACCGCTTGAACAGACGTGAGACGACACCCGAGCCGGAGAACCCGTCGAGGATCTCCATCTTTCGCCCGCCGAGCTCCTCGCGGACCGTCTGTGTCGCTTCGTCGATCGCGCCGAGCAGCGCGCGCTTGTTGCCGATGTACGTGATCAGCTGCTGGGACAAGTACTTGGAGTTCTCGACGCTGTCTTCGGGGCTGTCGAAGAGCGATGGCTGTGCGAAAGGTGTCGCCATGTGGTCTACCTCGTAACCGATGCACCAGAGAACTGCGTCAAGTGCTCCACGTTACGCCAGGGTGTGATCGACCCAATCAGGCGCACAAGGTCTGGACCGTGATCACCAGTGGGCGAGGGGCCCTTGGTCCTCCCGCGAGTTCCGATCATCACCACACACGCACGTGCGATCATCGCCGCGGCAGATCCATTCCGGGTGTCGTTCCTTCGAGCCTCAGCGCTGGGTACCCGCCTCGCAACCCTCGGTGCGCACCTCACCGCAATGAGCGCTGGCAAGGATCGTTCGACGGAGATTGATAGCGAACTAGACGGGGTCCTCGACGAACTCGCGCTCCTGTCGGCGTCCGCTGAGGTGCCTGGCGGCGAGGCCGGAGTCGTCGAGCTTGAGGCGATGCGTGCAGTGTTTCTCCGCGGAGAGGCCGAGTTCCTGGCGACGACGGAAGCGATGAACGCACGGCTTGCCGAAATGACGATCCAAGAACAGACGCTCGCTGCCCGACATGCGGAACTCCAAGCCCTTGTTGATCAGGCAACCGCCGACGTTGCCACGTACAGGACCGCCGGGGCCGCCGAGGTCGATCAGATCCGTACGGCAAACTCGGCGGCACTCTCCGAGTTCCGTACCGCTTTCGATGCCACGACGGCTGAGTCTGTCGCCGCCGGGCAAGCACAGATGAGGACGATGTTGGATGCTGCGACACTCGACCAGACTGCGCAGGCCGAGGCAGCCCAGGCTGAGCAAGGTGTCCATAGCGTCGCCGCGGCCGCCACGTTGGAAGCGATTGAATCAACCAAGGTGAAGGTAATGAAGCTCGCCGAGGCCTTGGGCACGGGAGCTCAGTCCGCCGGCTGGGGTTCGTACGCCGACCAGCAACGCAAGGCAGCCAACTGGATGCTCGGCGGCGCCATCGGGGCGTTCCTCGCAGCCGCCGGATTCGCAGCATGGCTCGCCGTCATCGCAGCCGACACAACGGTAACGCTGTCATGGCAGCGGATCGTCACGAAGCTTGCGGTCACCACCGCATTTGGGCTGGTCGGCGGCTACCTTGCCTCGCAGTCTGGGGAACATCGCCACCAGGAGAGGCTTGCGCGCCGCCGTCAGCTCGACTTGCTCGCGCTTCCGTTGTTCATTGCGGAACTTGAAGACACCGACCGAAGCATCATCGTCAAAGCCTTGGCTGAAGCCGGGTTCTTGACCCCGGAACCGCTATCCATTGCCAAGAGTCCCCGAAGAGGCATCGGGGCGCAGCAGGTGTCCGAGATGATCGCTTCTGCCGTGAAGGCCGCCACCAAGTAGCAGCTAGTAAGTGTCCACCACGTTTGGCGGTGAGCGCCAGCATGCCGGCTCAGGACGACGCATGAGAAGCGGGATGTGCCCAGCGAATGTCGGTCGGTGATCCGGATCGCTGTGACGAACGCGACTGTGGTCCTCGTAGCTCTTGGCAATAGATGGCTTCGGCTGCGGCGCGGAGGATGTGGCTGTGTCGATCGAGCGGCGTTGGGTTCGGCCAGCCGACTGTGAACCCTCTTCCGTACAGCCAACTGGGTGTTCGTCACAAGCGAATCGGGTAACCCCGGGAGTGGCCTCAGAACTCGGACTCGATGAACCCAGCCGTGCAAGGGTTGGCCGCAGGGATCAATCGTCAAACTCCTTCAGGCGGCACGACTGCATCGGCTGGAAGGCCGAGTCCGGGCGTCGCCAGCCAGCGGTCGACTCGCGTTTCGACGAACCGCTCGCCCATCGTTTCGCACCACTCGCCGAGCGCCGTCTGAGCGGGTCGAGGGCGTTGAACGAGATGGCGCACAAGTCCGAGGGTGACGTTGGCAACGGCATGAGCGTTCTCCACCCGATACATGACGAACCGAGGTTCAACCCCCACATTCAGTATCGGGTGAAGGAGGGGCTCGCTGAACGCCGCTGAAGGGTGGACAGACTGATCCCTGAGCTGAAAGATCTGTCGCAAGGAGTTCCGAACTTCCTTCGACGTGGCGTTCGTGAGCCGAAAGGCGCTCTGCATGGTTTGGTGAATCCGTGCGTGCCGAGCTGGTCTCGTGACACCCCACGTCTTCGTGACGGCCGCTTGAACCGGTGCGCGTTCTGCCACGGCAGCGTAGAACGCATCGATTGCGAACGCGCATGCCGAGATCGCCACCATGCTCGCGCTGCACTCCTCCCCGAGGGCGATGCCCTTTGCAGCCTCGTCGGCTGCGGCCACCGCTGTGAGAAGTCGCCGGCGTGCGGACTGCGCAACCACCACGTGGTCCAGCGCGACGTCGGCCCAATAGGGCCACATGTCGATCGACACTTCCAATCGCACTGACGCGCCGTCAGGGCCGATGACGAGGCCGCCGACCGGAATTCGAAGATGCATTCCTTCAGAGATGAAGACCATCAGAGAGGAGATTACGCACGGCCGCGTCGCAGGGCTCTCAGAGTCGGATGCCCGCCGACACAACGCTCGCGCCAAGGTGGGCAGACTTGCGACGCGGCGTTACGACCGAGACACTTACGTCACACCCTTCTGCGACGATTCGACAATCGAGTTGCGAGGCTCGATAGGTCGGAGGTCGCCTCAACAGCCTCCCGAGTTCCAACCGTGTAACTTGAACCCGTGGGAGCCGACGTCATGCCTGTCAACCGGCAACTATCAATTCTGCCCAGCTCAGTGCTCAGCGACTGGGCGGCGGAACCCGACGCCGACTTCGGCGAGGTGTTCACGAAGCGCTGGGTCGTGGACTTCATTCTTGACCTGATCGGCTACACGCCCGAGAAGGACCTCTTCGCGTGCACCATCGTCGAGCCGTCCTGCGGTAGCGGCGCCTTTCTCCTACCGATGGTCGAGCGACTCATCGCGTCCTGCGAGGTCTTTGGGCGAGACGTCGCGGATGCACGGGACGCTGTTCGAGCATTCGATCTTCTCGACGCCAACGCCTCGCTGTCACGCAAGTCCGTGATCGTCCAACTGGTGGAGAGCGGAGTCGAACAGGATACGGCGGAGGAACTGGGCCGCTCGTGGGTGCAGGTTGGCGACTTTCTGCTCACCGACCACGAACCGGCTTGGGCTGACTTCGTTGTCGGAAATCCCCCGTACATTCGGCTCGAGGGTGTGCCGACGGAGCTGACCGACGCCTACCGCAAGGCGTGTCCCACGATGCGCGGACGGAGTGATGTCTACGTCGGCTTCTTCGAGGTCGGACTCGACCTTCTCAAGCCGGGGGGCTCGCTGGCCTTCATCTGCGCCGATCGGTGGATGCACAACCAATACGGTGCGTCGCTGCGCGAGTTCGTGACCAGCAAGTTCGCGGTCGATGCGGTCATCACAATGCACGACGTTGCGGCCTTCGAGGACGACGTGTCCGCCTATCCGGCGATCACGGTGTTGCGGAACGACAACCAGCGAGCGGCGCATGTCGTCGACGCCTCGAAGGACTTTGGCGAGAAGGACGCCAGTGCCATCAGTTCTTGGATCAAAGGCACCCAACGAAGGACCCCAACGTCCAAGGGATTCCAGGCCTGCAGGCTCGACACATGGCATCAGGGCCCCGAACTCTGGCCGGCCGGGAGCCCGTCACAGCTCAGACTGATCGTTGATCTTGAGCGACGCTTCGCTCCACTCGAGAGCCGGGCCACCGGCACCCGCGTGGGCATCGGTGTCGCGACCGGCTGCGACGACGTGTACATCACCCGCCGCCCCGATCTCGTCGAGGAGGATCGTCTTCTTCCGCTGCTCCGAGCAGGCGATCTGGGCACCGGTGAGCCGAAGTGGTCTGGCCACTATCTCGTCAACCCGTGGGAGGGCAGAGAGCTTGTAGATCTTGCGGCTCACCCGCGTCTCCGTCGCCATTTCGAGGCCCACTCCGATCGACTAAGGGCGCGCCATACGGCTAAGAAGCAGCCGGCGCGCTGGTATCGAACGATTGATGCGATCGATCCGACGCTTCTTGCCAGGCCGAAGCTTGTGCTTCCAGACATGAAGGCTGCTGCGCATCCCGTTCTGGACCGGGGCGAGTTCTACCCTCATCACAACCTGTACTACGTCGTCTCAGATGGCTGGGATCTGGAGGTGCTCGGGGGGATTCTGCTGTCTGACGTAGCGAACCTCTTCGTCGGGGCCTATTGCGTCAAGATGCGTGGCGGGTGCTACCGGTTTCAAGCGCAATACGTCCGTCAGATCCGGGTGCCGGAACCCGACCGGGTCACCCCGGGCCTCGCACGATCCTTGGCGGACGCCTTTCGAAGAAGAGACCGGCGGGCAGCGACGAGCGCCGCCGCCGATCTGTATGGCATCGACGTCCGCGCTGTCGCGTAGACGCTCGACGTTGTCCTCGGGTCGGTCGACCATTGGCCGTGGAGCCAGCCGCGAACCTGCTTCGCGTCGAGCGCAATCGACTCGTCCTCGTGGTCGGTCAGCAGTCGAACGAGCGGCGACAGCGTGCCGGTGTTCTCACCATCCGGGCGGTCCATCTCCACGACCCATCGGACGACGTTGCGCATCGAGTGGCCCTTGGTGTTCGCTGCCACCCACAGCATCGCCGCGATCAGCTGCTCGGCCTGACCGCGCCAGAAGCGATCGGACGGTCCGTCGTCGCCGCCGGCACGAGCAAGGAGTTGCGCCGCAGCCAGCGCCCCGGACAATGACTTCGCCGACCGTAGAGGGCTCCATGTCGCGCACGGCGTGCCGCTGATCCCGATGGGGTCGAAGACCGTGACCTCGCCGATGGCTCGGCGGCGTTCAAGCGTTGCGCGCATCAGGTCGGTCTTCACCGATGAGATGACGGCAGGGCCGGTCCATGCGTTCACGCTCTCGATCAGACGTGTCGTCTTGCCGGACTGGCTGGGGCCGAAGAGAAGGACGGCACCTCGCACGCCTCGACTGCCTCAGGTCAAGGTGGAAGCGCAAGGCCAACACGGCTTGCTGTCGCCACGGCAGAGCGGCCACCGCATCGAACAGCTCGTCATGCGCAGGCTCGTACGCGACCGAGCGAGGCGTGGGAGCCCGCCGCACCACTGCCAGGTGGCGATGGTGCGAGCGGCATGCGTTGACCACCGTCGTACGCACATAGGCGGCGGGATTGGTGACCCGTTGCCGGCCGACTGCAGCTTCACGAACGCGTCCTGGACGATCTCCTCTGACGCGGACTCCGAACTGGTCATCGAGAATGCGAGCCGAAGAAGCCCGCCGAACTCACGCCGGTACAGCTCTTCGAGTACGTGGTCGTCGTTACGCGCCTGTGCTCGGTCACTCACACTCGACCTCGTCTCCGGTGCCATCACACCATCATCGACGCCTTGGAGGCCGGTCTTGTTGCGCCCGATCGTGTTGGAAAGGACCGTGTGGATCGAACTGGGGACAATCATGTGGACAGGACCGAGGACAAGTCTGTGGACAAATCTCAGTCATGTAGTTTGACTTTCCCCAGCTAGAGCGCGTGAGTGAGTGGACAAGTCGTTGGACAGAGTACGGTCCAAGGCCATGGACACTCCTTGGATCACATTCGAGGTGGATCTCACGAAGATGAATCCAGCGTTCTGGATGGTGCTGGGTGAAGCCCGATCGAAGTGTGATCACCTTGCCAGGGTTCCGATGCCTCCGATGTACGCCCGTGAACTCCATGAGATCAACCTGTCGAAGGGAGTACACGCAACGACGGCTATCGAGGGCAACACCCTGAGCGAAGACGAGGTCGCCGCCATTCTCCGCCGGCACAGTGTTTCGGCCGAGACCGACTACCAAGTCCACGAGGTGGAGAACGTCATCAAGGCCTACAACGACGTGCTCGAGTTCTTGCGCATCGGCCAGGCGCCGCGCTTGACGCCGACTCTCGTCGAGCACTTCAACCGCCAGGTGCTCGACGGCCTGGAGCTTCCTCCAGAAGTGCGACCCGGCGAGATTCGCCACCACTCAGTCACTGTCGGGCCTTACCGCGGGCCAGACTGGGAACGCTGCGAGGAGATGGTCCAGCAGATGTGCGACTGGCTCAACGGCCCTTCCTTCTCCGGCGACGGAACGATGCGCATCCCCGTTGCGATCATCAAGGCGTCACTCGCACATTTGTACCTCGCCTGGATCCATCCATTTGGTGACGGCAACGGACGAACAGCGCGCTTGTGTGAGTTCCTCGTGCTCGTCACGTGCGGAGTGCCAACGAGCGCCGCTCATCTGATCTCTAACCACTGCAACAAGACCCGCGACGAGTACTACAGGCAGTTGCAATACGCGAGCGAGAGCGGGGGCGATGTCACGCGATTCCTCTCCTACTGCGCCTCGGGCTTCGTCGAAGGCCTTGGGGAGCAGCTGAGGTGGATTTACGACAGGCAGTTCCGTCTGACATGGCATGAGTACGTCGGCTCGCAAGTCACGGGTCGAGACCCGGACATGCGAGAGCGTCGGGCCTTGATCGCCGAGGTGCTGCTCTTCCGCGAGCCGGTCGCCAAGAAGGACATCCCTCGGCTGACGCCAGAGCTTGCCCAGATCTACGCTGCCAGCGGACCCAAGACACTTGCTCGTGACCTCAACGAGCTCGTATCGATCGGTCTCCTGCGATTGGTAGGTGGTGGGTACCAGGCAGACAGCGAAGCGTTGATGTCCCTTCTCCCTCTGACTGTGCCCCCTGCCAGCGTTGCTTCCGGGTGACCTCCGGCAGAAGTCCGGTAGAAGACGGGGGTCCCGGACGCGAAAAGACCCCAGCTGAGCTGGGGTCTTCTAGTGGGCGAGGGGGACTGAAACTCAGATTTCCGGGGTTATGCACAGTCCGCTCCGATCCAGGAAATACTAATCTAGCTGGACAGATACAAACTACGGTGATGTAACGTGTTGATGGCTTCCACCCCGTCTCTACCCGTCCGGTAGCGATTCCGGTAGAGAAACGGGTAGACGTCGAGCCCCATGCGAACGCGTCGCCGGCGGTCGCGGGTCTGCACGTCATGCGGCGAGTGTCATGGTGCTCAAGTAGAGACACCGCCCGACAAGTGCTGCATGGAACGCGTCGAGCGAGACGTCCGAGCGAGGTGAGCGCACGAGGCCATCATCGACCGTCACGACGCACGCCGCATCGAGGATGCGCGCGGCGACCAGTTGCCTGAGCCGCTCAGCGACATCCGCGGCCTGGCGCTCATCGGGCGCGATGCGGATGGCGCCTATCCAAGGCCTGGGCTCGAACAGCATCGCGTCGCGAGTGACGCTTCGCCAGCGTCGTGCAGCCCTGATCTCCAGCCGATCGAGGGAGACATCAGCCGCCCCGTCGACCTCTATGTCGACCAG
>JANOEM010000182.1:0-1863 GCA_031413195.1 Actinomycetes bacterium | reverse complement strand
ACTTCTTGGGCGTCTCGGGCATCTTCGTGTAGAAATTCCACGT
This sequence comes from Actinomycetes bacterium, assembly GCA_031413195.1. Taxonomy (GTDB): domain Bacteria; phylum Actinomycetota; class Acidimicrobiia; order Acidimicrobiales; family Ilumatobacteraceae; genus WLMZ01. The sequence continues at coordinate 1,820 of JANOEM010000182.1, read as the reverse complement.
GCGCTGAAAACGTTTCAGCGTGCGGTCGTCCTTCTTCAACATGGCGAGCGCGCCGTGATCGCCGCAGGCGTCCACGCGGGCTTGTTCGGCCGTTGTTTGGCTGCGACCTTGCCTGCCGACTTCGAACGCGCCCCGCCGCTGCCCCCGGCGCCGTTCGTGCTTGTCTTCTCGCCGTTCGTTTTCTCGCCGTTCAGTTTCTCGGTGCTCGTGGAAGCCTCCGCGGGTCTCGCCGCTGGCTTCTCCGCTGGTTTCTCCGACGGCTCCATCTTCTCAACAGGATCGGCGACGGGATCGGGGGGATCGATGGCCACGACCGGCTCGAGCACGGCAGGAGTCGCCCGCCCGTTCGGCGAAGCAACAGACGGTGATGTCGAGCGTTTCGACGTGTTGGCGCGCGAGCGCGAAGGCGGCTGAACACCCGAGTCCGTGGCCGAACTCGGCTCGCCGTCGATCGTCTCGTCGCGTCGATCGTTTGAGCTCACAATCAGAGTGTAGGGACACTCAACCCCACGATGTGGGCGCGTCGCCGTGCTGTCGTTGTGACCTCACGGGGCGGTCGAGGCAACGGCCAAGGCCGACTCGTCACCGACCTGCACCCGAACTGTCACGGTCACGTCCTGATCGACACGGTCGATGTCGAACGCGACCAGGAGGGCACCATTTCGTCTTGCGACCGTTTCAGCGTCGGTACGACCACCGACCACGCCAGCGAGGGCTGCCGCATCGGCCGCAGACTGGGCCACGCTCCGCTGCGTGATCCGGGTCGCAATTGCAGTGACCGCGAACAGCACGGTCACGATCAAGGCAATCGAGATCAGCACCAAGCCGATCGCTTGTCCGGCATCTCGGGTTTTCCACTCTCTCCGTCGTCGCATCAGCATGCCCCCGTTTCATCGCGATGATCGTGGGCGGGACTCTGCTCGTGATGGGCGTTCCGCGAACCTGATGTGTCGGTCTATCCCCGACTCACTCTCCGGTGTCTCCGGTGTCTCCGGCGTCTCCGATATCTTCAGTATCCTCGGTCGCTTCGCCAGCCAGCGCGTCGCCCTGCTCGTCGGTGTCCGACGCAAGAATCGGCGCGACCGACGCAACGATCTGACCATCGTCGAGGCTCATGACACGGACGCCCGTTGCATCCCGGCCCTGGGTACTGATCTCGCGGACACCCATCCGGATCGTGACGCCACCGCTGGAGACGGCGACGATGTCGTCGTCGAGACCGACCATGAAGGCCGCAACGACCTTGCCCTTGCGACCGGTGAGCTTGATGCCGATCACACCCTGGCCGCCACGACCCTGGGCATTGAACCTGTCGAGTTCCGTGCGCTTGCCGAAACCGGATTCGGTGATCATCAAGATTGCGGTGTCCACGCGGGCAACGTCGACGCTGACGAGTTCGTCGCCAGGCTTCATCTTCATCCCACGCACACCTCCGGCCGAGCGACCCATCGGGCGGACCTCGTCTTCGTTGAACCTGATCGTCATGCCACTTCGACCGACCATGAAGATGTCGTCGGTTCCGCTGGTCTCGATCACTCGCACCAACTCGTCGCCGTCGCGCAGGTTGATCGCGATCAGGCCGTCGCGTCGACTGCTGTCGTACTCGTTGAAGGCGGTCTTTTTGACGGTGCCCTTCTTCGTCGCGAAGAACAGGTAGCGCTCGCTTGCGAAGTCGCGCGTATCGATGATCGCCTGGATCGTCTCACCGGCCTGGAGAGGCAGCAAATTGACGATGGGCATTCCCTTCGCCGTGCGTTCACGCTCGGGAATGTCCATCGCGCGGAGCCGGTAGACCTTGCCGCGGTTGCTGAAGAACAGCA
>JANOEM010000181.1:0-1612 GCA_031413195.1 Actinomycetes bacterium | reverse complement strand
ACCCTGCGCTCGTTGCTTCGCACCGAGGCCCATACCACGCCGGAATCCGGTGGCCCCACCAGAGTTGCCGCGACACGCACCACGGTTGGATGTTCTCAAGCCACTGGAACCACGTCTTTTCCCAGCTCTGCGGCACGACCTTGATCGCGCCCGAGCGCACGGCCTCGATTGCCGGTCCCGCGAGCGTCTTGGCATCGACATACCATTGATCGGTCAGCCATGGTTCGATGACGACGCCCGAACGGTCGCCATACGGTGTCTGGATGACGCGGTCCTCGACACGCTCCAACGACCCATCAGCTTCAAGCATCGCAACAACGGCCTTGCGTGCGTCGAACCGGTCGAGCCCGACCAAAGCATCGGGAATGCCGCCGCACTGGACCACGCTGCCTTCGCCATCGAGCATGTTGAGCATGTCGCCCGGCGCGAACCTGGCGCGTTTGCCGACGTCGAAATCGTTGAAATCATGCCCCGGCGTAATCTTGACCGCGCCCGAGCCAAGTTCGGGATCGGCATGTTCGTCGGCGACAATCGGGATCAGCCGCCCCGTGATCGGCAGCCGCACCATCTTGCCGATCAACGCTGTGTAACGTTCATCCGATGGGTTCACGGCAACGGCCATGTCGGCAAGCATCGTTTCGGGCCGTGTCGTCGCCACGCCGATATGCCCGCTGCCATCTTCCAGCGGATATCGGAGGTGCCAGAACTTGCCCTGCACCTCACGCGTTTCGACTTCGAGGTCGGAAATCGCGGTTTTCAGGCCCGGGTCCCAGTTGACGAGGCGTTTGTCGCGGTAGAGCAGGCCCTGGTTATATAAGTCGACGAACACTTTGATCACGGCTTTCGAAAAGCCTTCGTCCATCGTGAACCGTCGAACACACGCCGGCATCGATGCTGGGGAAGCGCTCCAGAAGCCAGTGGTACGTCGAGATGACCGCGCCGATCGATGCGAGCACCGTGACGTACAAACGTATGTCATCCCTGCGAAAAGCGGCGATCGTGGTCAGTATCGCCAATGGGTACATTGCAATGCGCTGGTACCAGCACAATGTGCACGGCACGAAGTTGGCGATCTCCGAGAAGTAGAGGCTGCCCAACATCGAGGTGCTGGTGATCGCTGCGCTGATCGCCGTGCGATGTGTCGCCAGGCTCGTGAGCATCTCCCGGCCGGCACCACTGGTCGGACCGATGAATCTCACGGCGATCACAATGACTGTCGCCACGAGGGTCGCAATTGTCAGCAGCGAGAAGAAGACCTCGAACGTCTCAGAGTTCATCAAGACAAGTGAAGCGGATCCTCGAAGGAAAGAGCGGGTATTCCGGTCCTGAGAGGGGACCGGAATACCCGCCGATCACACAATCAGACAGGAGTCCGCGGCGGCGTCGCGGCTCCGTTGGGATAGACCGTCAAGAACCCGTCGGCCGGTAGTCCTGCGGCCCGCGAGGCTACGAAGCTTCTGCTGCTCGAACTTCGACTACGAGGTCGGCTCGGGCCCGTGCCACTCGCGACCGGATGGTCCCGACCGGACAGTCAAGCACGACCGCCGCTTCGTCATACGACAAGCCGGCAACCTGTGTCAGCACGAACGCTTCGCGCCGATCGGGATCGATC
>JANOEM010000180.1:0-1513 GCA_031413195.1 Actinomycetes bacterium | reverse complement strand
CAACAAATGTAACTGCTGTTTATGCCGCTACTGGAAGCCCAAGTGACGATGGTTATATCACATCTCCAAATGCACAATCGGCAATTACGTTGGCGATGTGGGTGGGCTGATCAAAACTGGTCAGGGTGACATTCACCAGTTCACTACCGGTCCACACCTGTTCGATGACCTGCATGGCGGCGATGAGCGTCGGATCCGGGGGACACGACAGCGTGACGTCGATCTTGTCTCCTGGGGACTTGCCGTCCGAACGGGCGGGATCGTCGACGTACTCCTGGAGCAGCGCCTTGCCACCCTCGAAGTCGAACGAGTTGTTCTCGGTGTACGCGTCGGCGGCCTCCTGCGTCCAATACGGGCTGTCGATGGAGAACCACTGGGTCGTGGGTTCCGAGATCCCTTCATTTCCGAGCGCCGCGGTGACGCGCTCCTGGTCGCCCATCTTGTTGAGGCCGACACGCACGCGCTGATCGTCGAGCGGTGGCTTCTTGGTGTTGTAGAACCCGGCGCCGGTGCTGTTGCCGAGGAACCTGATCACGTTGATCGAGTCACCTGCTGCCAGCGCATCGCGGACGGTTGCTCCGCGCAGCGATTCGATCGATGTGACGGTGCCGGAGAGCAACGCGTCGAGACGCGTGCCCTCATCGGGGATCGGGCGGTACGAGATCGAATCGAGATACGGCAACTGATTGCCGTCGACATCGGTGCGCCAGTAGCCAGGGTTTCGTTCGACGACTGTCTCGTTGTCGATGTCACGAGACTTCATCACGAACGGACCCGTGCCAATCGGGTTGGTGCTGTAGCCCACCGGGTCAGCGGCGGCTGCGGCCGGGTCGAACGGAAAACCGAGCGGCGCCAGGGCCAGGCTCGATGCGAACGCTGCGTTCGACTCAGCGAGCGTGTACTCGACGCTCAGGTCGCCCGTCGCAGCGACTCCGGTCAGTCCCGCCGCGGAGATCGCGGTCGATCCCTGGGCTCCGGTCTGCTGGATCGGGAACATGTCGGCGATGGTCTGCGCAGTGAGCGGCGTGCCGTTGTGGAACGTGATGTCGGGGCGCAGGGTCATCGTCCACACGGTGAAATCGTCATTCGGCTCGAGACTCTCGGCCAGATACGGCCCATAGCCGCCACTTTCCTTCAGTGACATCAACGGGTCGTAGATTGAGTACGCGATGTTGTACGCCGGCTCGGAGAAGCCGTCCTCCCACGGCCGCAGGCCGGTGGCCTCGGCCTCGAGGCCCATCGTCACGGACCCGCCCATGACGGGTGTCTCGGTCTCAGCAGCCGCCACGGTGTCTTCGGTGGCAACAGTGTCTTCGGTCGCCGCCGCGGTGTCTTCGGTCGCCACTGCCTCGGTCGTCTCGGGCTCGCCTGGCGCTGTGGTGCCGTCGGAGGAACTGTCGTCGCTCCCGCACGAGGCCGCCACGAAAGCGAACACCAATGGAATCGCGAGTGCTGTCAGTACCCGTCGCTGTCGCATGTATTCCCCCATCTAGTTGTTGTTGTTGTTCTCGGT
>JANOEM010000179.1:0-2989 GCA_031413195.1 Actinomycetes bacterium | reverse complement strand
CGAAGCGGTGCCCGCAGGCGGCCGGCCGAGTTCATCTGATCGGGGATCTGTCGGCCCTTGATGCAGGTGTACCCACCGAACAACGGATCGCCCGGCACGCCGCGAACAGCGATTGCCTTGTTGTTGCGGACGTCGATTTCGACCGGACAACTCGCGTGGCAGACGCGGCAGAACGTGGTGCGCGTTTCGGTCGTATCGCTTGCAGGCGACTGGGCTTTGCCCGGTATCACAGCGGAATCGGTGATGGTCATCAGCGACGTCCCCTCTCGTATCTCGACGTTGATCTGGACAACAAACTAATCCATTGGTTAGTTTGCGTGGGTGTTGGACGAGAATGGGGACTCGATGACGGATGGCGTGATGCATGACGGCTGGATGACCGATTGGACGCCGAGTGCACGGTGGCCGCACTACACGCGCTCCAATGCAGGTGAGGTGTTGCCGACGCCGGCCAGTCCGCTCGGTCAGACCTTCTCGTGGGAAGGGGGCATCTGCTTGGGCTGGGCCGACGGATATGTACGCGTGGGCAGCTACTCCGCCGACGAGTTCGATCCGCGGCACCCCGAGACCTGCGGCTTCTTCGGTGGCTACTTCTACATCAACTTGTCCAACGTCCGGATGCAAGGCGTCCGCAGCCCCGCTGTCACCGTCGAGCAACTCGATCTGGCCTTCTTCGGCAATCATCCCGACGTGCCCCCGTATATCGTCGATCCCGCCGACGAACGCCCCGATCTGATTCCCAAGATCGTCGAGCACATGGGCTGGGTGATGACCACCACCACCTGGCCCGAGATCAACGCCGAGAAGGCCGCGACGATTGCGATGCGACGCACCAGGCCCGATCTCGCCCACAGCAGCGATGCGGAACTCGTGGCCTACGCTCGCACGACTCAGCCGATGCTGCGCAAGTTGTTCGACAGCCACACCGTGTCGTCCAGCAGTTCAGGTATCGCTCCCGGGATCCTGTTCGCCGTCGGTGAGGCGATCGGTGACCCGACCGTGCCGATGAAACTGGTGGCGGGCATCGGCGACGTCGACTCGGCCGAGCCCAGTTGGGCGATGTGGACCCTGTCGCGCGCCGTTCGCGAATCAGAGGAACTGACTCGGGCCTTCGATGACGGCGTCGGTGGGCTGCTCGCCCGCCTGCGCAAGTCCGACAGCGCAGAGGCAGCCGACTTCATCCGCGAATTCGATCTGTTCCTCACCGACTTCGGCTCGCGCGGTCCCAACGAGTGGGAGATCAGCGCTGAGACGTGGGAGACCAAGCCCGAGATTGCGCTCGCCGCGATCGACCGCATTCGTTTCCAAACGGATGATCAGTCGCCGGGCATCCGTCATCACAAGCGAGTCGTCGAACGTGAGCGCACGATCGCCGAGGTGCGTGCCGCGGTGAAGCCGCTGGGCGCCGAGTTGGCGGGGATGTTCGAATCCGCGATCGCCGCCTCCAGCCAGTTGGGCTTTCGCGAGCGCACCAAGACGAACATCATCCGCGTCATCCACGAAGGTCGGATGGCGTTTCGCGAACTGGGCCACCGACATTCGGCCGACGGATCGATCCAACACCCGAACCACGTCTTCATGTTGCTCGATTCCGTACTCGACGCATTCGTCGCGGACCCCGCGTCTTTCACCCAGACCCTGGCCGATCGCTACGCGGCGTGGACCGCGCTCGCGGAACTCGAACCGCCCTACTTCATCAAGGACGGCAAGGTTCCCCCGCTCTCGCAGTATCCGCGCCGCGGTCGGAGCAACGCCCCCCTTGCTTCGCCCGGCGAAGCGATCCAGGGCGTGCCGGGTTGTGCTGGACACTTCACCGGACGCGCGAGGGTGATCACCGATCCGAGCGATCCCGGCGATCTGTTGCCGGGCGACGTCTTGGTCGCTCCCCTCACCGACCCCGCCTGGACTCCGCTGTTCATGGCTGCCGGAGCCGTCGTGGTCGATGTCGGCGGCCAGATCAGTCATGCGATCATCGTCTGCCGCGAACTCGGACTCCCGTGCGTGGTGTCTGCCACCGACGCGACGGTGCGTATCCAAGACGGCGCACTGATCGAGGTCAACGGCGACACCGGCCTCGTGACCGTTCTCGGATTGTCCGACTGATGCAGCGTCCGTTCCGATTCGGGATCCAGAGTTATTCCCCGGAATCCGCCGACCAGTGGAGGACTCAAGTACGTCGTGTCGAAGAACTCGGCTTCTCCACGTTCAGCCTCGCTGACCACGTCATAGGCCCCGGACCTGCGCTGACCCCGACCAATCACCCGGTCCAGACCGTTGCCGCGATTCCGGCAATGGCGGTCGCTGCCGAAGCCACCACCACGATCCAGATCGGGTCCCGGGTCCTCTGCACCGACTATCGCAATCCGGTGATGCTCGCCAAGGAACTGGCAACACTCGACTTCTTCTCCGGTGGCCGACTGGAATTGGGACTCGGGGCCGGATGGCTGAAGAACGAGTACGAAGCGATCGGCGTGCCGTTCGAGCGAGCCGGGGTGCGGCTCGACCGGTTGGAGGAGACGATCTCGCTCCTGCGGGCATGCTTTGCCGACGGTGAGGTCGACCAAGTCGGCGCGCACGTGCATGCCGTTGGTTTCGAGGCTGTGCCGAAGCCGGTGCGCCGATCACCGCCGTTGATGATCGGTGGAGGATCGCCGCGGGTTCTCGGCATCGCCGGCCGAGACGCCGACATCGTCAGCCTCAACTTCAACAACGCGTCCGGTCGGCTCGGCCCGGAGGGATTCGGGTCGTCGACCGCTGAGTTGACCGATCAGAAGATCGACTGGATCAAGGCCGGTGCCGGCGACCGGTTCGATCAGATCGAGTTGGAGATTGCCGCGTACATGACGATCGTCACGGACGCCCCGGACATGGCCGAGAAGCTGTCGGCGAGGATGGGTCTGTCACCCGCAGAGATCGCGCAGCACCCGCATGCGCTGATCGGCACCGTCGACTCGATCTGTGACCAGCTCATCGAGCGCCGGGATCGATA
>JANOEM010000178.1:0-4167 GCA_031413195.1 Actinomycetes bacterium | reverse complement strand
TGTTCAAGATGATGTCGTTCATGCAGAGTCGCCTCGGGCCGATGGAAGCCGGTCCGTACGGGTCGATGCAACTTTTCGCCGAGGTCGGCAAGTGGCTTCAAAAAGAAGACATCATGCCGGAGCGGGCCGACAAGCACATCTTCCGGATGGCGCCGCTGATCGTGCTGCTCAGCACCTTCATGCTTGTCGCGGTCGTGCCGTTCGGACCAGAGGCGTTGTTCACGAACTTCGAAGTCGGTGTGTTCTACATGCTGGCCGTCAGCAGTATCAGCGTGCTCGGCATCTTGATCGCCGGGTGGGCGAGCGCGAACAAGTACTCGTTGCTCGGTGGTCTCCGTGCCGCCGGTCAGCTGATCGCGTACGAGCTCCCGATGGTGCTTGCCGTGGTCGGCGTCGTGATCCAGGCCGGAACGATGAACCTCCAAGACATCGTCGTGGCCCAGAACACAGGCTCGATCTTCGGTCTCGATTGGATCGGCAACCCGTACGTGTTGACCCAGTTCATCGGCTTCGCAGTGTTCATGATCGCCGTTCAGGCCGAGCTCACCCAGACTCCCTTCGACATGCCGATCGCCGAATCCGAACTCGTATCGGGCTACATGACCGAGTACTCCGGCTTCCGGTTCCTGATGTTCTTCATCGCCGAGTTCGCGACGGCGGGTGTGTTCTCGCTGATCGCCGCGGTGCTGTTCCTCGGCGGGTGGGGTGTGCCATTCAATTGGTTCGGATGGGACGACCTCAGCGAGGTCTCCAACTGGATGAACGTCGTTGGTCCGCTGATCATGTTCTCGAAGATGATGTTGCTCGCCTTCATCATTATGTGGGTTCGTTTCAGCTATCCCCGGTTCCGTGAGGACCAACTGCAGCGTTTCGCCTGGAAGGTGCTCATTCCCGTGTCTCTCGTCAACATCATGTTCACTGCCGTGTTCAAGGTGGTGTTCTGATGGGTCTGATGCCCAAGGTTCCCGGTCTCGTGAAGGGTCTCGGCGTCACCTTCAACACGATGATGACCACCCTCACCAAGGGCTCCAACACCGTCCAGTACCCACACGAGAAGGAAGCGCCGCCGGTACGGGCTCGGGGAGTGATTGCCCTCCGCGAGGACAACTGCACGTCCTGCATGTTGTGCGCGCGAAGTTGCCCCGACTGGTGCATCTATATCGAGGGCCACAAGGAACTCGCGCCGCCTCGCCGCGCCGGTGGCGCGCCGCGAAAGGTCAACAAACTCGACCGGTTCGACATCGACTACGCGCTCTGCATGTACTGCGGGATCTGCGTCGAGGTCTGCCCGTTCGATGCCTTGTTCTGGAGTCCCGAGTACGAGTACAGCGAACCCAGGATCGCCGATCTGCTGCACGACAAGACCAAGCTCGGCGAATGGATGGAAACCGTCCCAGAAGCGCCTGAGCTCGAAGTCGGCGCTGACAAGAAGGGCAAGAAGTAGTGGGTGCCCCGATCCTTGCCGACGGCGCGCTGGTCGCCCAGAACATCTCCTTCGGCATCATCGCGGCGGTGATGGTCTTCGGAGCCATCCGCGTAGTCACGGCCAAGAACGTGGTTCACGCCGCGCTCTACCTGGTCTGTGTGCTCGGTGGAGCAGCAGCGCAGTACCTGCTCGTGTATGCCGAGTTCGTCGCCGTTACCCAGGTGCTCGTGTACGTCGGTGCTGTGATGGTGCTGTTCTTGTTCGGCGTGATGCTCACCCGGGCCAAGATCGGCGCCGAGAGCGATCTCAACAACAAGAGTGCCAAGATCGGGATCCCGGTCGCGCTGGTGTTGTTCGCAGCGATGTCCGTTGCGCTGATCGGCGGATTCGAGGATCAGAAACTGCCCGGTCCTGATTCAGCCGTGCGGATCGGCGTCCAAGAAATCAGCGACAACATCTTCGGCCCCTACCTGCTGCCGTTCTGGGCGCTGTCGTTCGTTCTGCTCGTCGCCGTCATCGGCGCGATCGTCTTGGCCAGGAAGGATTAGTCGTGCTGATCAACCAGTTCCTTCTGCTCGGTGCGATCCTGTTCTGCATCGGCGTCTACGGCGTGATCGCCCGCAAGAACGCAGTGATGGTGTTGATGAGCATCGAACTCATCCTTAATGCGGTCAACCTCAACCTGCTCGCGTTTGCGCTGTTGCACGGCAACGCCGACGGCCACACGTTCGCGCTGTACGTCATTGCAATTGCCGCCGCCGAAGTCGGCGTCGGTCTCGGCCTGGTGTTGTTGATCTTCCGGAACAAGCGCACCATCGCGCTTGACGAACTCTCTGAGATGAAGGGCTGACCGGTGTTAGCAGCGGAAACCGGCTGGTTCCTCGAACACGCCTACCTGATCCCACTGATCCCGGCGATCTCGTTCGTGCTGATCCTCTTCATCGGCAAGAAGATGCCAATGAAGGGAAGCGAAATCGGCCTTGCGTCGATGGTTTCATCGTGCGTCATCGCCGCCGGCGTCGCCTATCAGTGGATCCAGCGGGTCGACTCGGCCGTCGAGAGCGAAGGCGCTTCGGCCTTTTCGAGCATCGGACGCGCGTTCCGTTTCGTCCGGGCCGGTGAGGAAGGCGAGAAGAGCGCAGAATTCGTCGAGCCTGTGATCCGCAAGGTCGTGTGGTGGCAGAGCAATGGCATCGAGATCGGCATCGGCCAGCACATTGACGGCCTCGCAGTGATGATGTTGCTGCTGGTCGCGTTCATCTCGACGCTTGTCCAGATCTACTCGTTGGAATACCTCCGCGGTGATCGGCGATATACCCACTACTTCGCCGCGCTCACCCTGTTCAGTTCGGGCATGTTGACGATGGTGCTCGCTGAGAACATGGTTCAACTGATCCTCGGCTGGGAGATCATGGGTCTGTGCTCGTTCATGCTGATCGGGCATTGGTGGGAGGAAGAGGCCAACAGTCGAGCCGCGCTGAAGGCATTCTGGACCGTGCGTGTCGGCGACATCGGCCTCCTGGTCGGGACGGGTGTCATCTTCTTCGGTGCGAGCGCATTTGCCGCCGAGACCGGAAGCAACGGGTTCAGTATCCAGACGATCAACGAATGGGCGCTCAGCGGGACCGGATCACAATCGGTGCTGCTGTGGGGCAGCGTTGCGTTGTTCATTGCCTGCATCGGCAAGAGCGGTCAGTTCCCGCTACACACCTGGTTGCCCGACGCGATGGCGGGTCCTACGCCCGTCAGTTCTCTCCTCCACTCGAGCACGATGGTGGTCGCCGGCGTGTTCCTCGTCGCCCGGCTGTACCCGCTGTTCCACACCGGTCTGGATATCAATGTCGCCGGGCAACACTTCAACCTGATCGCAGTCATCGGGGGCATCACCATCTTGATTGCTGCCGCGTTGGCATTCGTCCAGAACGACATCAAGAAGGTGCTCGCCTATTCGACGGTCAGTCAGTTGGGCTACATGATGATGGGTCTCGGTGTCGGAGCATGGACTCCAGCCGTGTTCCACATCTTCACCCACGCCTTCTTCAAGTGCTGCTTGTTCCTCTGTGCCGGCTCGATCAGCCACAGCGGCAGCCATCACAGTTTCGACATGAAGAAGGACATGGGTGGGCTGCGCAAGAAGATGCCGATCACCTTCGTGTGCTGGATGGTGTCCACCGCTGCGCTTGCCGGGGTGCCATTCTTCAGCGGCTTCTTCTCCAAGGACGAGATCATCGACTACGCCGAACACAACGGCTACCACGTGTTCTTCTACATCGGGCTGATCGGGGCCTTCATGACCACGGCGTACATGACCCGCGCGACCTACCTCACCTTCTTCGGAGAGCCGCGCGGTGCTGCAGCGGGCGAGCATCACGACGCGCACGGAGCACACGACGCGCACGGAGCCCATGACGTACATGACGCACACGAGGCCCAGCACGAGACACCGGCTGACGCCGCTCACGGTCCGCACGAGTCACCGGCGTTGATCACGGTGCCGCTGATGATCCTGGCGTTCCTCGCCTTGACGTCCGGCTATCTCAACGCGGCGTTCATCCATGTCGAGAAGTTCACCGAGTGGGTCGCCACCGCAGGCGACGGCGTGCACTTCCCCGAACTCGCGCACGCCGAGTTCGCGTGGTCCAAAGCGTTGCCGTCGATCGTGCTCGTCGCGCTGGGGTTCGTGATCAGCTTGGTCGTCTGCCTGTCCCTCTACGGCACGAAACGCAGCGCGCTGCAGGGGA
>JANOEM010000177.1:0-1687 GCA_031413195.1 Actinomycetes bacterium | reverse complement strand
TTGACCCGGTTGCGGGTGAACGGCTCGTACAACGTACGCATCAACTCGGTGGTCCGGGGATTGCTGGTACCGATGATCACGCGGTCCGGCTTCATGAAGTCGTTGATCGCGGCGCCTTCCTTCAGGAACTCGGGGTTCGAGACCACGTCGAATTCCACCTTCGCGCTGCGCCGGTCGAGCGCCTGGCCGATCTGGGCCGCCACCTTGTCTGCAGTACCGACCGGAACCGTCGACTTGTCGACGACGATCCGGTACTCAGTCATGTAGGTGCCGATCGCGCTGGCGACTTCGAGCACGTATCGCAGATCAGCCGATCCATCCTCATCGGGTGGTGTCCCGACGGCAATCAGCTGGAACAGTCCGTGTTTGACCCCGGCCTCGGGATCCGTCGTGAATCGCAACCGGCCCGCCTTGGCGTTCTTCGCGATCAGGGTTTCCAGACCGGGCTCATGGATGGGAATGTCGCCGCGGTTCAGCCGATCGATCTTGCCCGCATCGACGTCCACGCACAGCACGTTGTTGCCGGCATCGGCAAGGCAGGCGCCGGTGACGAGGCCCACGTAGCCGGAACCAAAAATGGTGACACGCATGGGCTGGGATCCGGTCTCAGGCTGAAGCGCTGCTCAACGAACAAGGCTAGCCGACCTTGCGTTATGCGACCACCGGAGTGATCGCAAAAGATGGCCTCGACTGCGCACGGTGAGACCCTCCTCACATTCCTCGCGAGAGCTGGGCGCGGGCACCGGCACGCCTCGTTCAGGTGGGGGCGCCACCTTGACGAACCCTTCGTGGCGGAAGGGCCGTGACTTTGCTGCTGGCGACCTCGGCAACGGGCTGCTGTGCCTTCCAGACGAGATCATGGGCGCCATCGGTCGGCTTGTACTCGAGCACCAGGGTGCGCAGGAGCTCCACGACCGCCGGGCAATCGAAGGACCTAAGCGCAACGAGCAGCTGCCCGAGCAGAATGTCGAGCTGGGTCCACGGCAGGGAATGCTCCATCGCCCGGAGGATCATCGGGTGATCCGTTCCGGAGACGTTGTTGCCGATCAGCAGTTCTTCATAGAGCTTTTCCGCCGGCCGTAGCCCCGTGTACGCGATCTCGATGTCGCCGTCCGGATTCGCGCCATCGCGGATGGTCAGGCCCATCAGGTTGACCATGCGACGTGCCAGGTCGTCGATCCGCACCGGCTTGCCCATGTCGAGCACGAAGACGTCGCCACCCGCCGCCATCGAGCCGGCCTGGATCACCAGCTGTGCCGCCTCGGGGATCGTCATGAAATAACGGATGACGTCCGGATGGGTGACGGTGATCGGACCACCACGACGGATCTGCTCCTGGAAGAGCGGGACGACCGAGCCCGACGATGCCAGCACATTGCCGAAACGGACGATGCAGAAGCGGGTCTTCGCGCTCCGCTCGTGCAGGCCTTGCAGGACGATCTCGGCGGCGCGCTTGGTGGCGCCCATGACATTGGTCGGATTGACCGCCTTGTCGGTCGACACCAGCACGAAAGTCTCGACCCCTGCCTCGAGCGCGGCCTCGGCCGTGTACCAGGTCGCAATCACATTGTTGTGCACGCCCTCGACGATGTTCTGCTCGACGATGGGCACATGCTTGTAGGCGGCGGTGTGATAGACGGTATCGACACGATACGTCGTCAGCACCGAGCGGACGCGCTCACGGTGG
>JANOEM010000176.1:0-4207 GCA_031413195.1 Actinomycetes bacterium | reverse complement strand
GCCAAGGTCGCAAGATTCCAGGATTCAACCACTGCCGTGTCGTAGCCGCCGCCCGCAAGCTCGGTGATCACGTCCGCGTTCGACGTTCCGTAATCGCCAATGTGGTATCGATCGTCGCCCGCACCGCCAATCATCGTATCGAGTCCGGCGCCCCCAGACAGGATGTTCGCTCCCGAATTGCCGCGGATCGTGTTGTTCAGGGCGTTACCGTATGCGTTGATTGCCTGGCTTCCGGTCAGTTCAAGCACCTCGGCGTCCGCAGGGAGCTGGTAGGTAACGGACGATCGCACCGTGTCAAGGCCCGCGCCTGGCGAAGCGATCGAGTCGCCCGCATGGTCGACGACGAAAACATCGTCGCCGCCGGTACCCGTCATGGCATTGACTGCCCCGAGAGCCAACACGGCCCCGCTGGTCATCTGCGCTTGCGACATCGACGAGCCATCCGCGAACCGGATCGAGTACGCATCCGCGGCAAGAGCTCCGAAGAAATTGTTGATCCGAGCCTGCGACTGACCGTTGCCGACGATGATGAGCAGATCGTCGGCACCGTAACTTGCGGTGGCAACACGAAACAGCGTGATGTCGCCGGGATTGATTCCCGCGTCCAAACGGATCTGGTTGCTGCCCTCCGTATCCGAGATCAAGTGAATGCCGCCGTCTCTGGCAAGCATGTATCGGTCGTTTCCCGCGCCGCCGTACAGCGTATTGCGGCCCCGTCCGCCGCGCAGATCATCGTTGCCACCGTCTCCAAACAGCACGTCATCGCCGGCATCGCCCGCAAGGATGTCGTCGCCCTCGCCGGCATAAACGTTGTCGGCGCCATCGCCAGCTTCGACCACGTCAGCGGCGTTGCTGCCCCAGATGCCATCGTTGCCGCCCAGGGTCCTGACCGTACCTTCTCCTGCCAGGACGGTGTACGAATCGGCTTGCTGCGTCGCGCGGATCGCGGATGCGAGCAGGGCCTGGATGCTGATTTGCGCGCCGTCCGCAAACCGAATCGTCTGGACCATATCATCCGTCGCGGCAATGTCGTTGCCGAAGTAGATTCCCGCAAGCGCGATCGTGTCGCCGGAAACACCACCGCCACGCAGCACATGGACGCGTGGCACGCCGTCGATTCCGACGACAACGCGTAGATCGGAGGCGGAAATCCCCGGGCCGAACTCGATCGTGTTGGCCGACGCGAGCTCGCTGTACCCGGATACGTTCTCGATGACGTCGGTGCCGAATCCGCGCTCGAAGTAGAACGTATCCTGCCCGTCACCGCCGGTCAGTGTGTCCGCCCCGGTCCCGCCGACGAGACGGTCGTTGCCGCTTCCTCCATCGAGGCGGTCGTTGCCTTCGCCGCCC
This sequence comes from Actinomycetes bacterium, assembly GCA_031413195.1. GTDB lineage: Bacteria > Actinomycetota > Acidimicrobiia > Acidimicrobiales > Ilumatobacteraceae > WLMZ01. Next base: position 2,857 of record JANOEM010000176.1, on the reverse strand, counting down.
TCCAGCAGATCGTTGCCCGCATCGCCGAAAAGTTGGTCGTTGCCCCGATCGCCAAAGATCGAATCATCGCCATCGTCACCGTAGGCGACATCATTGCCGTCCAGCAGCCGGAAGGTGTCGGGCAGCGCCGTCCCGGTCGCGGTATCGGCGCCATTGGTGAACGTCGGCTGGAAATCCGCCAGCAATTGGGTCCACGTGCGCACCTGTCCATCGCTGAAACGGAGTTCGCCCACCTCGCAGGTCGTGGTGAAGAAGTCGCTAATCGTCGCAATGACTGCGCCACCTGCCGCTGCTGCGACGATCAGGTCATTGCCTGTCCGCGAGAGCTGTACGGCCGCTGCAGCATGCCCCTCGAAAACGACTGTGTCGATGCGCGGTGCCGTGCCGCCCGCCCCGCGGGCATCGATGATGTCGCTGCCGCTGTTGGCGCCGATCCGGTAGGTGTCCGCGCCCGTACCGCCGAGCAACGTGTCGTTGCCCGCGCCCCCGATGAGCGTGTCGTCGCCGAAATCGCCGGACAGGCGGTCGTTACCGGCACCCCCATCGAGAACATTGTTCGCCGCGTTGCCCTGAATGTCGTTGTCGAGCGCATTGCCCGTGCCATTGAGGGCGTACCGCGTCCCTGCCGCGGAGGTGTCGTAGTACACGTCCCACCAGAGCTGCAGATTTTCGACATGGTCTGGCAACACGTACGAAAGCGCAGTGCCCGACCCGCTGAACAGCACCGTGTCGGTGCCTTCGCCTGCCAGTTCGATGACCTGCGATCCCGGCGACCCGATTTGGTACTGATCATTGCCGCGCCCGCCCCGCAGTACATCGGTCCCCCGCAGGCCGCGCAGATAGTCGTCGCCGTCGCCGCCATTGATGCGGTCGGCCACGCCCGAGCCGCGGATCTCATCGCTACCGGGCGTGCCCTCGAAGTCGAAGCCGGGCGCGATGAGCTCGGCCCATGTAACGGACGTACCGTCCGCAAACTCGATGCGGTCGATGACCGATACCTCATCCAATCGCGTCCGCAGGGACGTACCGGGGTGCTGGAGGCGAATCCGCTGTGTCGGATCGGCGCCGATCTGGATGATCACATCATCGCCGTCCAGCAGAAGCTGCAGGTCGCTCCGCGCGATACCTTCACCGAAGCGAATCGTGTTCGGGTCGATTGACGCGCCCAGCGCGCCGGCGTCCCGAATCGTGTCTGCACCGTCACCGGACTCGTAAACGTACGTGTTGCCGCCGCGCATCATCGCAACGTTGGGGACTGCCGACAGCACATCATCGCCGCGGCCACCATAAACGAGATTGCCCGGCCCCTCGTAGATGATGTTGTCGTTGACAGCGCTGCCATAGACCGCTCGTCCAAGCGAAGCCGTAATGCCTGGCTCGTTCCACGCGTTGTACGCAGACGAGTTGATCGCGGTCGTCAGGTATCGTCCCATGAGTTGGCGGAAGTTCACCGCAGCGCCGGCTGCACCGAACACGAGTGTGAACTGGTTCTCCATGCCTTCAATGGTCCGCGGAGCCTGACCCGAGAATACGTCCAGATTCAGCGTGATGGTCTGACCCGACGAAAGCGTCACGGCATAGATGGAACTGTTGCCGGCACTGCGTGTTACCGAAATTCCGGCAGGACTACCCACCCCGGAAACACGAATGACGTTGGTGCCATCTCCATCGATGATGGTGTCGTTGCCGTCGGAGACGATATAGACATCATTGCCAACATCGCCCCGCAGGACGTTGATTCCCGCACCGCCCGCAAGCACATCGTTGCCGATTCCGCCATAGAGGGTGTCGTTGCCGTCACCGCCTTCCAGAACATCGTTACCTTGACCCTGGCCACCGTTCAGATCGCCGAACAGGGTGTCGTCGCCAGCACCACCGATGAGGTAGTCGTCGCCGTCACCACCGAACAGGGTATCGTTCCCGGCGCCGCCGTCGAGCACGTCGTTTCCGGAGTACTGCGCTGCAATGGGGGCGCTTGATGTGCCGTCGCCATGGAGTATGTCGTCTCCATCACCGCCGTAGAGAATGTCGCTGCCACCCTGCCCGAACAACTGGTCGTTGCCGGCACCCCCGTTGAGACGGTCGGCGCGGTGGTGAACCGCGGCAAGACCGACGTAGTCGCCCTGGAGATTGTCGTTGCCGTCGCCACCGTCCAGCGAGTCGGCGCCACCCATGCCGATCAGGACATCGTTACCCGATCCGGCGATCAAGGTGTCGTCGCCGTGGAACTCCGGTGCCGTGACTACATCGTCGCCGTTCAGGATGTCGTCACCCGCCCCACCAAGCAGGACATCAGCGCCACCGTGTCCGACGAGGGTGTCATTGCCTGCACCGCCATCGAGGTAATCGGAACCGTGCTCTGCACTCGGAGCGTGCGAAGCGAGGTCGTCGCCACCGAGGTAGTCGGCCCCGTCGCCACCCAACAGATAGTCGCGGCCGATGCCGCCGATCAGCAGGTCGTTGCCGGTCCCGCCAATCAAGGTATCGTTGCCGCGTTCGCCGAAAATCCAATCGTCGCCGGCACCGCCGTCGATGGTGTCGTCACCGACTTGCGCGACGCCATTGCCAACCAACTGCGCGTTCTGGATCGAGACCTGGATACTCGCGGATCCGTCCGTGCCCGTCACCAGGGTGCGATTGACCGTCCACGGGGCCGTCGCTCCGCCGCTGGTCATGTTGACCCGGTTGTCGAAGGTCGTATTGTCGCCGAAGATCGTGTCGTCTCCGGTCGAGGCGAAGATCCAGTCGTCGCCCGCGCCACCGAGCATCAGGTCGTTGCCACCGGCACCGATCAGCGTGTCGTTGCCCGCACCGCCGTCGACGTACTCGCCGCGGGTGCCCAGCGCAGGCGGCTGGT
>JANOEM010000175.1:0-5016 GCA_031413195.1 Actinomycetes bacterium | reverse complement strand
CTCGAACTCGTCACACTGCAGCGCGATGTCGGCATCACGTTCGTTTACGTCACCCACGACCAGGAGGAGGCGCTCACGATGAGCGATCGACTCGCCGTGATGTACCGGGGCAGAGTCGCCCAACTGGGCGCGCCGCGAGAGATCTACGAGCAGCCCGCGACCGCGTACGTCGCAGACTTCCTCGGTGTCGCGAACTTGATCGACGCCCACGCCAACGGCGACGGCAGTTGCACCGTAGCGGGGCAGTCGATCTCCGTCACGGGCTTGCCGATATCGAGCGGAGAAGTTCGGCTCGTCGTCCGCCCCGAGCGGCTGCAAATCGTCGACGACGACTCCCCCTTCAACCTGTCCGGAACGGTGAGTCAAGTCGTGTATGTGGGATCCGTCAGCCACGTCCACATCGACGTGGGCGACGGAGTCACCTTGCAAGCGCTCGTGACGAACGACGGCCGGCGAACTGTGCCCGTGCGTGGCGGCTCGGTCAAGGTCTGGTGTCCTCCCGAGGCTGTTCGAATGTTGTCGGCGTGAGATGAGCGAACGAAAGCGAGTATCCACGTCCACCTCAAACTTCGGCGCCGGTTCACGCGAGAGCCACGACTCACGGGCCTTCTACGAACGATTCCGGATGCCCGAACTGACCACCGACGACACGGTTCTCCCCCCGGTGCCGGTGGCGGATCCGTTCGTCCACGGCGATTCCCGCTTCATGACCCAAGTTGCCGACGGCTCGGTCGCGCTCGTGGTCACGTCGCCTCCATACTTCGCCGGAAAGCAGTACGAGGAAGAGCTCGAGCGCGAAGGAGTCCCGGCCTCCTACCTCGAGTTCCTCCAGATGCTGACGGACGTGTTCGCCGAATGCGTGCGCAAGCTGGAACCGGGCGGTCGAATCGCGGTCAACGTCGCGAACCTCGGTCGTAAGCCGTATCGCAGCCTCTCCGCCGACGTGATCCGGATCCTGGAACACGATCTCGGCCTGTTATTGCGCGGCGAACTGATCTGGCAGAAGGGCGAGGGCGCTACTGGATCATGCGCCTGGGGATCGTTCCGGGGCGCCAACAATCCGGTGCTGCGTGACATCACCGAGCGCGTCATCGTGGCGAGCAAAGGACGGTTCGACCGAGCCCGAACCACCAAGCAACGCGCTGCGGCCGGTCTGCCCCATCTCAGCACGCTGATGACCGACGATTTCATGCTCTCGACCCTGGACGTCTGGTCGATGCCAACCGAAAGTGCGAAGCGGGTTCGGCATCCAGCACCATTTCCAGTTGAACTCCCCGAGCAGTTGATCCGGTTGTACACGTTCGAGAACGATCTCGTCCTCGATCCGTTCATGGGGAGCGGTTCGTCGCTGGTCGCGGCGGCCAGGCTCGACCGCCGATATATCGGATATGACCTGGATGCCGACTACGTCCAAATCGCTCGTGATCGCGTCGAGCAATCCATGGTCGATACGTCTGTTCCCGCCGACGATCACCACGTGGAAGGAAAGTCCGCGTCGCGACTGGGCGAGGATCTGCTGGTCGATTCCGGTTTCACGATCATCCACCGCAAGCACCGGGTCCGCGGAACGGGGGCGACGGTCAGTCTGGTCGCCCATGATCAGGCCGGCGACGAGTGGCTGTTCGACATCGTCGGCCAGTTCACGAGTCGACGCGACGGAATGCTGCAGACCGACGCCGTGTGGAAGGCGTTGGGTAAGGCTCACGCGATCCGCGGGAAGTCGGACAACGAGGTCCCGTACGTCCTGATGACCACGAGCCTGCCGAATCGCTCGACCGAGGGTGCCACCGCCTTGCGTGCATCGGGGCCGAGCGCGTTTTTCGACGCGATCGTGATGACGTCCGCCGAGGCCAGAACCCGCCTGCAGGCCTATGCGTTAGGTGGCGCACGGCGTTCGCCGTTGCCCGGCTTCTGGAGCATCGACGAGTTGTCCAGCGGAGAACCCCGACTCTTCTCGTGAGTAGCCGGGATTCTGAATGGCTGGATCGCACGTTTTCGTGCGGTTGATACATTCAGTTCCGCGGGTCGGCGGTGGCGTGCGCGACGCTCACCACGATGCGAGTTCCTTCAGACTGTTCTCTCCGGCGTTGTCGTCGCCTTGGCGGCGCCGCATCACCCGCATGATCGCGAACACAGCGACAAGCGCCACCATCGATGCGACCAACATGATCGTCGCGAGTGCGTTGAGGGCCGGGGTCGCGCCACCGCGCACCGAACCGTAGATCTTCACCGGGACGGTTTCGGTCGAGGCACCCGACGAGAGCAGGGCCGATACGACGAAGTCGTCGATCGACGTTGCGAACACCAACACTCCGGCGGCGAAGATCGCGGGGGTCAGCAACGGCAACACCACCAACCGGATGGCTTGCAGCGGAGTGGCGCCCAGGTCGCGGGCCGCCTCCTCCAGATCCGGACCGATCGACAGCAGTCTGCCCCGGACCACGATCACCACGTACGTCAACGAGAACGTCACATGGCCGACGAGTTGGGCGGTGCGACCGAGCTCCATGAACGAATAGCCGTTCGTGACCACCAGGAACAACGCGGTACCGACGACGAGCTCCGGTGTGATCAGCGGCAGCAGCAACACCCCGTTGGCAACCTTGGAGGGCCTGCTTCGCCAGCGGGTGAGACCCAGTGCCAGCCCGACACCGATCGGGGTCGCGATCAGGATCGTCAACACGGCCAGGATCAGGCTGTTCCGCAGGGCGATGCGCAAGCTCTCGTCGTTCCACACCGACCCGAATGGATCGCTGAAGTACCAGCGCAAGGAGAACCCTTGCCACGTCGAGCGGCTTCGTCCGGAGTTGAAGCTGAACATCACTGCAATGACCACCGGAACCAGGCTCCACAGCACGTACAGGCCGGTGAAAGTCGCCAGGAACCACGGCTTGCGGGTGCGGCCGCGGCTGTTGCCGCCTGTGCGAATCACCGCGTCACCAACTTCTGCGCTCTGCTGACGCTCACCAGATAGCCGGCCATCAGCACCAGCAACAGCACTGACAGGATCAACACGAGGGACGCACCGACTTGTGGTTGGGTGGTCCCTTGCAGGAAGTAGACGATCTGATTGCCGATCATCTCTGTCCGCGGCGACGCCGACAGCAAGTCGTTGGTGTAGTAGTCGCCCACCATCGGCAATGCGGTGATGACCGATGCCGCGATCAACCCCTGTCGCGACAGGGGCAAGGTGACGCGCCAGAACGTCTGTCGACCACTCGCGCCGAGATCCCGAGCCGCCTCGAGCAGCCGGCCGTCGATCCGGTCCAACGTTGCGTACAGCGGGAGGATGAAGAAGGGCAGGTACCCGTAGATCAGTCCGAACACCACGGTGATCGGCTGCCCGTTCAGCCAGCTCCGATCGACACCGGGCAGGCTGTTCAATGCCTTGGCCGCCCAGCCCTCGGGTTGGAGCAAGTTGACCCAGGCCAGCATCCGCATCAGGTAGCTCACCCAGAACGGCAGGATCATCAAGACGAGCAGGGTCGCCTTCCACTTCCCGGCGCAGCGACTGACGAAGTACGCAACGGGATACCCGACCACGATGCAGCCAAACACGGCCAACGACACGTACAGCCCGGTCCTCGCGAACACGGTCCCGAGGTCTCCGTTGACCACCCGATCGAACACTTCAGAGAATGACGAGAAGTCCCAGAACCGCGGATTCCATTCCGGCGCAGCGGTCTGCAGGATCGGATCCACCTGCCCGAACGCCACGGCGGCAACGGCATAGAACGGAACCACGAAGAACATCGCCATCCAGGCCATCCCCGGCGAGGCAAGCCCGATCCACAGCGGGTTCAGCGGATTGCGAATGCGGCTCCGAACGGCCACCACTCAGGCGCCCGTGTTCAGCGAACTCCACGCGTCCTGCCACAACTTGTCCGCCTCGGGGGGCAGGGCCAGTGTGCGCAGTCCCTTTGCGAACTCGTCCTGGGTGACCAACGCGTTCGAGAGGTTGTTCGGGATGGTGCCACTGGCAATCAAGGTCTCCGCCTCGAAACCCTTCAACGTGCTCTGGTACCCAATGTAGGCCTGGTTGATCGCGGCGTTCTCGGGATCGAGCATGAAGTTGACGAACTCGTGAGCCAGTACCGGGTGCTCCGCTTTCGTCACAATCGACATCGCGTCGTTGTTGATGATTCGCTTCTCGATCGGGGGCGCCCAGTATCCCAACTGCGACGAATCCACGTCTTCTGGTAGATACCCGATCGCCAGCAACATGTCGCCACTCCAGCACTGGTTGACGGTCGTGGTGCCTTCGGGGATCGATTGATAGCCGAGCACGTCGATCCGCGGATTTGTCGTATCCAGCATCTTCTTCAATTCGACCACCGCGGCGTCGATCTCTGCAGCGCTCTCGGTGTTGATGTCGGTGTTGCCCAACCGCAACAGCGCAAACCCGATCGCCTCGCGATACGAATCGAGAAGTCCTGTCGCCCCGTCGTACTGCGCGTCCCACAAAGAATCCCAACCGGTGTCGCCCTCGAGTGGGGCCGAGACGAGGTCACGACGAAAGCCGATCCCGGTACTGAACACGGTGTACGGCACCGTGTACTGCGCGCCGAGGTCGTAGAACGGATCCTTGACGCTGTCCCACAAGTTGTCGAAATTGGTGAGGTAGTCCTTCTGCAAGGGCTGGATCAGGTTCAGTGCGACGTACTTGGGCAACGTGTCGATCGCAGTCGACATCAACAGGTCCACTGCGAAGGCCCCACTCGAGATCTTGCTCAGCGCCTCGATATCGTCTCCGAACGTACTGACCTCGAGATTCGCGCCGGTGAGGTCGGTGAACTTGGCCAGCAGTTCCGGAGCAACGAAGTCGGCGTAGTTCGCGATGCGCAGTGACCCGGACTCACGTGGCAGGCCGGCCTTGATCGACGGATTGTCCGCGTTGAGCGCGAGTTTCACCGGCTTGGTCGGGGATGTGTTTTTTTCGCACCTTGAGAACCACTGACTTTAATTTCACTGGTTTTTGCACGCCGTAAAACAATTTTTTCTGGCGCAGCATCAGAT
>JANOEM010000174.1:0-8895 GCA_031413195.1 Actinomycetes bacterium | reverse complement strand
ATCGGAAGGTGCAGGGCGCACGCCATGTTCGCGGCCTCGTGGAACGCTCCGATGTTGGTGGCGCCGTCACCGAAGAACGCGACGGCGACCTGGCCGCGGTTGCGGTACTTGTTGGCGAACGCGGCGCCGACGGCGATCGGTAAACCGGCGCCGACGATTCCGTTGGCACCCAACATGCCGAGCGACAAGTCGCTGATGTGCATCGACCCGCCCTTGCCCTTGCAGTAGCCCGTCGCCTTGCCCATCAACTCGGCCATCATTCGATTGAAGTCGCCGCCCTTGGCGACGAGGTGACCGTGGCCGCGGTGGGTCGAGGTGATGTGGTCGTCGTTGTTCAGTGCGGCACAGACACCCGATGCGACGGCTTCCTCGCCGACGTACAGATGCAGGAATCCAGGCAATTTGGCAGCCTCGGCCAGGCGGCCGGCGGCTTCCTCGAACAGCCGGATTCGCACCATCCGTCGATGCAGATCCATCCGGACCTCGTGCGTCAGTTCCATCGTCGATCCTTCATTGGTGTCATGTGGCATTGGTGTCATGTGGGCTCGGGAGTCATGTGGCTTGGAGTCAGTGTGTCTCGCCGCGCGCCCAGCGGAGCGAGCGTCGGAGCAACTCGTAGTAGGCGGGCACGTTCCACGATCCTCGTTCGATCACCGGGTAGTAGTCCAGTCTGGGGACCATGTCGTAGTGGCCCCGACAATGACCGAGTGTGTTGTACAGGATCGATCCGAGGCCAAGATCGCGGAGGTACATCACGAGATGGTTCGGATCGGCGGTGGACCAATCAGCTTCGGAAAAGCCCTTTGCCTCGCCTTGCCACACGGTGTGCAGCAGTGGCTTCAGCGCTTGCCGGTCGTGATACTCGCAGAGGTACAGCTCGTCGTCGGTGTCGAAGTGATCGAGCCCGTTGACGAGCCAGTGCTCGGGATCGGTCACCTCGACCGTGTACGGCTGAATCGGCGGATGGGCGACGAACTGACTGCCCAGCGTCTGTGCCCACAACGGAAAGATTCGTGGCGACTCGACACCGTTCGGTCCACTGAGGTCGAGTGCGGCGTTGGTGCCGTGTAGTGCGATCCACCTGCCGCCGGCTTCGACCCATGACGCAATGGTCGTCTGTGCATCGAGAGAAGGGCGAACGTCGCAGGTGTAGCTGACCAGGATCGATCCCTTTGCAATGGCGTCGGCATCTTCGTAGTCCGGCTGCACGCGCACCCGGAACTCGTCGTGTTCGGCAAGCAGGCCGAGCAACTCGCGTCGGGCGTAATCGACGTCGTGATACTTGCCACCGGCAACCAAGGTGACGTCGATGCGCTTGCCGCGTACGGTGTCCACAGCCGCTCGCGGTCTAGAAGTCGACGCGCTTGAGGAACCCGCCGTCGACGGTGAGATTGACGCCGTTGATGTGTCGGGCCCGGTCGCTGACGAGGAACGCAACGGCGTCGGCAACGTCTTTGGCCGTGCCCATGTGACCACCTGGGTGTGACTTCTCTGTCGCCTCGAAGAAGGCCGCCATGCCCTGCTTGATCATGTCCCAATCGCCGCCCTCGACGAAGATCGGCCCGGGGGAGACCACGTTGCAACGGATCCCCTTCGCACCGAGGACCTGGGCTTGACCGAGGGTCCAGTTGGTCACGGCCGACTTGAATGCGCTGTAGCTGCCAGATCCGCTGGCGAAGTGCTCGGCCGTAGCGGTGGTTCCGATGCTGACGACAGATCCGCCGCCATCGGCGAGCGCGGCACTGGCTGCGTCCACCCCGTGCACGAGTGCCATCAGGTCGATCTGGAAGTTCTTCTGCCAGCCGTCGAAACTGCGAGCAGGCTTGCCCGAGGTGTTGTGGACGTAGATGTCGATCCCGCCGAGGGCATCACCCGAGGCCGCGATCCATGCGCGCAGGCTGTCGGCATCGGCTGCGTCGACGGCTTGGCCGAAGACGTTGCCATGAGCGGAGAGCTCGGCAACGGCCGCCGCGACTCCGTCGGCGTTGCGGGCGCAGATCGCGACCGACGCCCCCTCGGCCAGCAGTGTCTCGGCGATTGCTCGCCCAAGTCCCTTTGTTGCTCCGGTGACAAGCGCACGCTTGCCGGTGAGTCCCAGATCCATCTCAACCCCCTGAATTGATCGCTTGGTCACTTATTCCATCACGCTCTGGCCGGTTCGGCAAATGCAGCGTCACTTCGGCACGTCTCGCCAGGGGATGTCCTTGTCGAGGCGGGGCTCGCCGGGCAGGCCGAGAACACGTTCGCCGATGATGTTGCGCTGCGTCTCGTCGGACCCTCCGGCGATCCGGTACCCCGGTGCGCCGAGGACGTGCTCGCCCCATTCGTATGTTCCCCACTCGCCCGTATCGGCGATGAGCCGCGGACCGAGAATCCCGGACACGACCTCCGTCATCAGTGTCATGCCCTCGGTCCACAGCAGTTTTCCGAGCGAGCCCTCTGGCCCCGGCGGCGCGCCGGCGCGTCGCATGTCGGCCGCGCGGCGGTTCACGAAACCTTCGAGACGGTGATGGGTGTAGGCGCGCATCAGGCTTTGGCGGGTCGTCGGGTCGTCGGTGACGCCCATCGCCTGTGCCGTGGCGAGCAGTTGCCGCCACGATCCACCGACGCGTCCGCCGCCGCCCGAGCCGGCGTCTGAATGATCACGCTCGAAACCGAGCGTCGTCAGCGCAACCTTCCAACCCTCTCCGATTGGGCCGAGCCGCATTGAATCCGGGACCCGAACATCGTTCATGAACACTTCGTTGAACGAGGAACCGCCGCTCATCTGCTTGATCGGCCGGACCTCGATCCCGGGCAGATCGAGGGGGATGATGAACGCTGTCATCCCCTTGTGCTTGGGGACATCGGGATCGTGGCGGGCGATCAGTTCGCCCCACTCGCTGAACTGTGCTCCGGAACTCCAGACCTTCTGGCCGTTGATGATCCACTCGTCGCCGTCGCGAACTGCCCGGCAGCCGAGCGATGCGAGATCCGAACCGGCATTCGGTTCGGAGAACAGTTGACAGCACAGTTGGCTCGCGGCAAGGAACGTGCCCACCAGCGACGCCTTCTGCTCGTCCGTGCCGTAGATCTGAATCGTGGGTGCCACGAGCCTGGTCGTCACGCTGTGCGACTCGTGTCCCGACGGAGTTTGGTAGAGCGCTTCCAACCGGGAGAACGCTCGGGCGTAGTTGCGATCGAGACCGAGCCCGCCGAACTGCACCGGCGACGTGATCGCGTGGTAGCCCTGGGTGGCTTTGAGGACCGTCCATTGCTTGGCCCGTTCGATCAGGTCCCGTTCGGCTTCGAAGCTCAGTGAATGAAAGACGGCAACACTGAACTCGCCGTCTCCCCATTCGACGTCGCCCGATTCGACCTCGCCCGATTCGACGTCGCCATTGTCGGATTGATTGCTGCGCGGGGTCGCATTGTCGTCGAGCCAGCGCCGGGCCTGGTCACTGAAGTCATCGAGAGTTGGCGTGGACATGAAAGTCAGGGTAATTGACCGGTTGATAAGTAACGTCATCGAAGCCGGTTCAGGTCATACTTGTCGAGTGAAGAAGACAAAGGCGATCAAGCCTCGACTCGGGCGCCCGCCGTCAACGGACTCAGCGGGGACACGTCAGCGCATCCTCGACATTGCCCGCGTCGAGTTTGCGACACGCGGATTCGATGCCTCGACGAATCGCAACCTTGGGGCAGAAGCGGGGATCACGGCAGGCGCGATCTATCACTACTTCGGGTCCAAGCTCGACCTCTACATCGCGGTCCACGATGACGTTCAGGCAAGGGTGTATACCCAGTTCGGTCTTGCTGTCGGCGAGCAGACGACGTTCCGGGGCAAGATCGATGCAGTGCTCGACGCGTCACACGAGTTGAACAAGCAGGACCCGTCGCTGGCCCGATTCCTCGGAGCGGTCCGTGTGGACATGCGGCGCAACCCTGAGTTGAACGAAGCGCTCAGACACTCGGCCGATACGCGCCAGGCTTTCTTCGACGAGATCGTTGACGTCGGAGTCCAGACCGGCGAGATCGATCCCTCGAAGCGTGACGAGGTGAGCGTGCTGGTCGTGACATTGCTGATCGGCCTGACCGATGCTGTGTCCGGCGACCTGCCGAGGCAGCTCCTGGCAATCAACGCGATCAAGGCTCTTCTCGACGGAACGCTGATCGATGCCGCTACCTGAGATTCACGACCTGAGACTCTCGACCTGAGATTCTCGACCTGAGACTCGCGTCCTGAGACTCGCGGTCAGAGACTCGCGGTCAGACCAGGGTCCACCCGCCGTCGACCACCATCGTGTGCCCGGTCACGTACGACGATGCCTCAGACGCCAGGAACAGCACGGCTCGGGCGATCTCGACGGGCTCGCCTCGCCTGCCGAGGGGAATGTTGCCCGAGCGGAGCCGCATCATCGGTCCCATCAGCCCGCTGACTGACGATTCCGCCGGCCACAGCGGAGGCAGTTCGCCCGCACGGATCCGGTCGAGCGTTGGCACGATGATGTTGCCGGGCGCAACCCCGTTCACGCGGATCGAGTGTGGAGCAAGATCTACCGCGAGTGATTTCGTGAAGTGGATGACAGCGGCCTTGGCCGAGTCGTAACCGGTGCCGAGGCACGGCAAGAAGCCGTCGACGGACGAGATGTTGATGATCGAACCCGGGCTGCCCGATTCCACCATCGACATCGCAGCGGCCTTGGCGCAGTTGAAGACGCCGACCAAGTTGATGTCGATCGATCGCTGCCACGACTGATGTGACTGATCGAGAATGCTGCCCGCCTCGCGATACGTGCCGGCGTTGTTGACGAGCAGATCGAGGCCGGCGATCGCTCGTATCGCCGACGTTGCGTTGTCGGCGTCGGTGACGTCGAGATCTACCGCGTGGCCGCCGATTTCTGCCGCAACCCGCGAGGCGCCGGCGAGGTCGATATCGCCGACTGTCACATCGGCGCCAGCGTCCGCGAGGAGACGGGCGATGGACTCGCCTATTCCGGTCGCGCCACCCGTGACCAGCGCGATACGTCCGTCGAGGGAAAGTAATTGACCGATTGACGAATTCACGCGCGTACCGTAGCCGAGAGCGGATCGAGCCGTTGTAGCGTTCGCTGCCGTGGACTCCCGTGAAGCCATCACCCGTCAGGTTTTCGCTGCCTGGAGCAGTGGTGACGCCGACGCGCCGGAGGCGTTCTTCACCCCTGACGCAGTGCTGACCGACGTCGCCAGCGGCCGTTTCGAGGGCTGGCCCGCAATCAGGGCCTTCTTCGCGAGCGGCTTGGAGAAGTGGGACGATCTGGATCTGCAGCCCGACGAGTTCTGGTTCAACGCCGACGGCCTCGCGTTGCATTACGTGATGAGTGCCACGGTGAGGGACGCCTCGCTGTACGGCGCAGATGTCGTCGGCCTGCGATGGTCGGTCGACGTGATGAGCTACCTCCGGTTCCGGGGCGACAAGGTCTGTGCCGAGTTCGATCATCACGACCGGGGTTCACGGCGCAGGTCACTCGGGTTGGACCCGTGGGTCGGCGAAGCGCCGCAACCCGATCCGATCCGATCCAGCAGATCCGTACCGGTTCGGAGGCCCGATGACTGATCAGCCCGGCTACTCGCACCTCGAACACGCCAACGACCTCGAGCCGTCGGTCGGTCACCATCACCTGATGCGGCAATGCCCGCTCCATCTCGAGCAGTCGAATGATCCGCCGTTCTACGTCGTCAGTCGCCGCACGGATGTCCTCGCAACCTTGACCGACCCGGACTTGTGGAACAACGGCAACGGGCCCGGCGTCTTCTACCAGACCGGTGGCGTTCTCGGGTCGGCCGACGCCGACGACCACCGCCGCCAGCGCAAAGTGCTGCAGGATGGATTTCGCCCACACGCGATCGAGGCGTTGGCCCCTCGCGTCGAGTCGATCGGCAACGAATTCTGGAACGACGTGTTCGGGGCCGACGGCGAGGGTGATTTCGTGCCGCTGTTCGCCTTCACCTTCCCGGCGACGGTGATCGCCGAGTTGCTCGGGGTGGGTCACGACGACCGCGATCGTTTCGGTGCGTGGTCCAACGACATCGTCAACGGACTCGGCGGCGGGGATCTTGCATTGGTCGACGCAGCAACCGCCGGTATCTATGCCTTGGTCGACGATCTCGTCGCCGAACGCGAGCGACTGATCGCCGACGGCGCCGACTTGCCGGAGGACGTCATCAGTGTCCTGACTCGTGCCCATGTCGACGGCACGTTGCTTCGCCGAGAGGTTCGCCAGCTCTGCCAACAACTGCTCGTCGCCGGGCACGAAACGACGGCGAGCCTGATCAGCCTGATGCTCTATCGGATGATCGAACAGCCTCACCTCGCCGACCAGCTCCGCGCCGATCCGTCGCTGATCCCGGCGGCCGTCGAGGAGTTCCTCCGGTTCGATTCGCCCGTCCAGGGGCTCTTCCGCACGAACGCTCAGGAGTGCGAAGTCCGCGGCCAGGTCATTCCGGCCGGCACCAAGATGCAGGTGCTCTACGCAGCGGCCAACCGCGACCCCGACGCTTGGCAGGAGCCCGACGAGATCCAATTCGAGCGCTCGGGTGGGCCGCCTCATCTTGCCTTCGGTTGGGGTGTTCATCACTGCATCGGCGCGCCGCTGGCCCGGCTCCAGGCTCGGGTCGCGCTCCGGCTGATGGTCGAGCGGTTCGACTCGGTGAGCTTGATCGGTCCCGTCGCTGTGAACGAACCGTTCATCCTGCGCGGCTTGACCACACTCCCGATCCGGTGGACGGTTCGCCGATGACACCCGCTCATCAGGGACGGGTGGCCATCGTCACCGGCGCGGCATCCGGTATCGGCAGAGCGACAGTCGAAGTGTTGATCAGCCAGGGAGCCAGGGTCGTCGCTGTGGACATCGACGCCGAGCGCTTGTCGTGGGCAGCGGGCGATGACCGAGTTGCGGTGGTGACGGGCGATGTAAGATTCGAAGACTTGAACTCGGAAGCAGTACAGGTTGCGATCGATCGATTCGGCGGACTCGATGCAACGATTCTCAACGCAGGCGTCTCGGCAAGCGGCGACCTGCTCGAGATGCCGATCGAACGATTCGACACGGCGTTCGAGGTCAACGTACGCGCTGTGCTTCTCGGTATTCGCGCAGCAGTCCCGGCGATGCGAGCTCGCGGCAGCGGCAGGATCTGCGTCACCGCATCCACCTCCGGGCTGGCCGGCGATCCGTCGATGTGGGCCTACAACGCCACCAAGGCAGCGGTCGTCAATCTCGTCCGCGGCGCCGCCATCGACCTGGCCGCCGAGGGCATCACGGTGAACGCGGTCTGCCCCGGGCCGACGGAAACGAACATGACTGCCCGCGTCAGATCACTGCCGCAGGTTTACAAAGATCTTCGGCGTTCCATTCCGATGCAGCGTTGGGGCAGCGCGGAAGAAATCGCCGCGGTCATCGCCTTCTTGGCGTCGCCGGCAGCGAGCTTCGTGACGGGGGTCGCCATTCCGGTCGACGGGGGCATCACTGCAAATACAGGTCAATTCACACCACGGGAGATACAACATGAGTGATCCGGAGAACTACGAGGACGTGACGGTCTACGGGCTCGACGATGACGAGGAGCAGCGGCTGCTTCTGGCCCAGAACGAGTGCACGTTCATCTGGTCCAACAAGGAGGGTTGGCCGGTTGGCGTGATCATGTCGTACGTCTGGCGAGACGGCAGCTTCTGGTTGACCGCGTCGGAACAGCGCGCCCGGATTTCGGCCGTACGCCGTGACCCGAGGGTCTCGATCGTCGTGACATCGACCGGGTCATCGCTGCCGCGCAACAAGACGGTGACCTGGAAGGGAACGTGCACGGTCCTCAAGGACGACGAGACCAAGAGCTGGTTCTATCCTGAACTCGCACAGGCGATCATCGGCAACAATCCGGTAGCGAGGGACAACTTCGCCGAGTTCCTCGATTCGCCGCGGCGAGTCATCCTGCAGGTAGCGCCCACACAGCGGATTGGTTACGACGGCGTCAAGATGGGCAAGGCAACCGCGGAATGGATGGCGGCTCGTTCGAAGACGGACGAGGCATAGCCACGAGCCTGGCTGACGATCGCTCGATCGTCGATACCTCGTCAGCTCACGTGGCTCCGCCCACCCAGGCGATCGCGTTTGCGAGGACCCTGCGAAACGACGGATTGGCGTAGGTCTGCGGACCGTCACCGAATTGCAGGTACACGACTCGTGACTGTCCGGCGGTCTTGGCCCACCCGACCAGGCGACTCCCTGCCGGGTGGTCCCAACCGGTGTTCGAGTTGCGCTGGCCGCGGATCGCGAGATCGGCCGAGGAGAACTGGGCCGTGTCGGACGTATCGAAGGTCGTCCGCAACAACGGCGTCACGTCGTCTTCGAAAACCGGAAAGCAGTAGACCTCGTCGGTGAGGGTGAACGAATTGCCCAGCCCCGCGCACACGGGGTGATCCTGGTCGAGGACCTCGACCGTGTGGGTGACGTCGAAGCGGTAGCCGGAGTCGGGATAGTCGACGCCACGGAGCGTGCCTGGTTCGTAGTGGAATCGCCCGCCGATGATCTCTGCGTATTCGGCCCAGGTTGGCCAACCGGCGATCGCGTGATGCATGAAGACGAGCCCGGTGCCCGCTTCGCAGAGCTCGTCGATCACGTCGCGCTGGTCGTGTGTCGGTCCGTACAGCTCGAGGGGCGGATCATGCCGGGTGAAACGAAGGCCGGGCATGTCGTAGAACACCACGACGTCGTGATCGGTTGCGGGCGTGGTTCCGGCCGACCACGACACGCCCTCCAAGGCGTCGAAGATGGCGAAGAAAGGCTCTGCTTCGAACGGATGCCCGCCCGTCACGACCAGCGTGTCGATCGAGGGTGCTTCGCTACCCATGCGATACATTCACCTTTCAATCGATCAATTTCC
>JANOEM010000173.1:0-16346 GCA_031413195.1 Actinomycetes bacterium | reverse complement strand
CCATATCGGTGACGCCGCACGAAGGAGGATCGCCGACGAAGGTCTGAAAGGTGAGCTCCGGGAACGAGTCGGGCAGAGTCTTCAACCAGAACTGGTTGAGGTCCGCCGGGATGAGCGTAATCAACTCGTCAAAGGACAAGTCACCCGGGTCCTGATCCTCGGGCGCATTCGGGTCCGGCTCGGGAAACCCGATCTCGGTGATCAACGGAGGTGTCTGCGCATACGTTGCACACTGCTCGGCGCCGAACTTGAAGCCGTCCTGGAACGAGCCGACCCTGTCGAATCCCGCGCCATGAGCACCGTCGACGTCGGGCGTGGTACCGACCGGGTCGGCCGACAACACGGTGTCGATCAAACCACTTCTGATGTCGGCGTCGGAGAAGGTCAGCCGATCGCTCTCGCCACGCGCGATGTGCGCAAACCAGGCGCCGCTGTAGCAGTCGGCCTGGAGTTCGATGATCACGGTGGAGAGTTGAGGACTGATATCGAACACACCGGTGCGTGCCTGGATCGCGTGACCCCACTCGTGCGACATCAATCCGGTCACGGCACCGGAACCGTGATCTTCGTAGCTCGGGAGCGCGTAGTTGGTGTCGTCCCAGACGATGTAGTCACCGGTCGGGCAGTAGAAGCCATTGCCCTCGATCTCTTCGTACCGCTCGAAACAGCCGGGGCTGGGATAGGTGGTCCGGCCCGGGTATGCGGGGAAGACGCCTCCCTCCAACGGCACGTAGTCCTGGCCGAAGAGACGTGGCATCTCGGTCCCCCACCACTGAACCAGATCGGTGATCGTCGCGACCATCAACCCATCGAACACCTGCGGAGGTTTGTTCGGATCGAACGGGAACGGGCCATCGAGCGGAATGGTGGTACCCGGGAGATCCATCATCCCCGGGTCCGTTGTCGGCGGCTCGGTCGGCTGTGGCACGGTCGACTGTGGCTCGGTCGACTGTGGCTCGGTCGACGGTGGCTCGGTCGACGGTGGCTCGGTCGACGGTGGTTCCGTCGTTTCCGGGCTTGTGGTCGGGAGTTCCGTGACAACTGTCCGCACGCTGTTGGAACGCGTTGCTTCGAGACCCGGCGAAGTCGTGCTGCAGGCAACGGTCAACAGCCCACCGATGGCAAGGATCGCGATCGGCTTACACAAGGATCGACGACGAGACACTCTGCGGTTCAGCACGCAACAAAACTAACCACCCGCCACGACGCATGTGGGCCGGCTCGACCGGACCTACGATCGGGCCATGCAATGGCGGGTGACATGAAGTGGATCGTGCACGGCGAGCGGATGATCTACGAGAGCGAGTGGGTCAATCTTGCCTTGACCGATATCGAGATTCCCGGTGGTCCGCGATTCGAACACCATGTCATTCGGATGCCTGCCCAAGCAGCCGGTACTGTCGTCGACGATCCGCAGCGGGGCGTTCTCCTGCTGTGGCGTCACCGCTTCACGACCGACTCGTGGGGCTGGGAGATTCCGGCCGGAAGGATCGACGCCGGCGAGACGGCGATCCAGGCTGCGGAGCGAGAGACGCTCGAGGAAACCGGTTGGCAACCCAGCCAACTTCGTCCGATCGGTCACTACTTCCCCCATAACGGCAGCAGCGACGCGGTGTTCAACCTCTTCCGCACCGAGAGCGCAACGTACGTCGGTGAGCCGAGTGATCCGTCCGAGTCAGAACGGGTGGAGTGGTTGGGGTGGGACGACGTTCGAACAGAGATCGCGGCGGGCCGAATCGGCGACGGCCTCTCGCTCACTGCGCTGCTCTGGGTGGCGTTCGCAAACGAGCCCTGAGCGAATCCCTCAGCTCTCGAACTGCGCCACCAGGTCACCGACATCCGTGAACGACTTGGAGGACGAGTCGTATCGAAGGACCTGGAGCGATTCGACGGGGAATGCGTCATCGACGCCGTTCGTGGTGTACTCGACTCCTTCTCGTGCCAGCGTCGGAATGAACGACAGGCTTCGAGCAGCTTCGATGATCGCGGCACGGGTCAGTCCCGCGTCGGACTGCTGGGCCCTGATCAGGATCTCAACTGTCACCTCGGCCGCCGTCCAGCCCTCGGCAGCGCGACCGAACCCGTTGACAAGACCACGCTCGCGCATCAACTCGACGAAGTCGGGGTCCTCGTCGACCAGGTAGGCCGACGACATCGCGCCGTCGGCGGCCGACCCAGCCAGGCGCAGGATGGACGAATCGGCGCAGTCACCGGACAAGTAGGTTTCCGGTTCCCAGCCGGGCAGGGCAGTCCGGACCCGATCGAGCTCCGTCAAAAATGTCGCACAGGCGGCACCTGACAACGAGGCAACGATGGCCTCGGGCACCTTTGCCGCCATCGAAACAACCTGCGCCGACGGCGCGTCGATGACGTTCGGCTCGACGGTCTGGAGGTCGACGATCTCGAGCTCGGTGTCCTGCGCAGCTGTCACGAAGGCGTTGGCGTAGCTGCTCCCGTTCTCATCCCTGGAAACCACAAGCGCGACCGTCGCGTCACTCGCAATCGTCCGAGCGATCGCGTTTGCATACACCGTCGTCTCCACGGTTTCCGTGACTACTCCACCCATCGTCCAGGGGAAGTGTCGAACGTCGCCGAGCCGTGGGCTGTTGGCCAGCGCCATCAACTGCGGAACGCAGTTCGAATTGAGTGATTCCCGGACCGCAAGGTTGTTCGTCGAGCCCGGGAGGGCGCTGATCACGTCGGCGTCCGCTGCGAGAAGCCCACCGACCGCAACGGCGGTGAGCTCCGGCTTACCCTCATCGTCGGCGACTACGAGCTTCAGTTCGATCCCATCCAACAACTCGTCGGCATTCGCCGTGTCGATGTAGGCCTGATATCCGGCAAGCACGGGAGCGTAGATCACGCTGACGAGGCCACCAGACTGCGGCGCCGTCGTTCCGATCGTCAGCGTGCCGGCGATCTCGGCTTCCGCCTCGCCGGGGTCGACGCATCCACTGGTGTCGACCGCCCATGGCGCAATCGGCGACGGCGGAGGGGGAATCGTGAAACCGGGCCCAGGATCGAGTGTCGATTCCGACGGGAAGGTCCCGGGATTTGCGTCCGATGTCGACGCACTCGATGTACTTGATGCCGACGACGGCAACGTCGGCGGGGACGATGACGAAGATGAGTTGTCGTCGCTGTCGCACCCGAACTGAGCCGACACCACGATCAGAGCGGAAGCCATCGAAAGGAGGCGCCAACCCGGCCGGCGCTGGTAAGGCCGCGTCCTGATCGAGTTCATTCGGGACACCTCATCGCAGATCGAACCGTACCAGCAGATCAGCATGCGCCCAGGTCACGACCGCGGAGGGAACCGGCTCGGATGGTGCGAAACTCGTGGCGTGAACAATGACCCGGACAACGAGACCGAACCAGATGACAGCGATGTCGTGATCCTGCCCTGGTACCGGAATCCGTGGAACATCGCTGTGTCGCTGTTTGCCGTTCTGGTGTTGGCCGGTACAGCAGGGTTCGTCATCGGCGAACGATACGCAACGCCTGATCCCAACGACACCGACATCGGATTCCTGCAGGACATGCGCGTTCACCATGAACAAGCGGTTGAGATGAGCCTCGCGTTCATCGAGAAGCCGGGGGCCGATCCCAACCTCAAGGTGATCGCCGACGAGATCGCTTTCGGGCAGTCGATCGAGATCGGTCGGATGATTCAAATGTTGCGTGACTTCGGCGCGGCCGAAGCGAACGAGAGCGGCACAGGCATGGCGTGGATGGACCAACCCGTTCCACTCGACCGGATGCCCGGCATTGCGTCGGAGGCCGACATGACCGCGTTGTACCGGGCCGATGGCGCCGAAGCCGACGAGATCTTCGTCAATCTCATGATCGCTCACCACGAAGGCGGCATCATCATGGCCAAGCATGCCCAGGACCACGCTGCGACCAGCGAGGTCCAGAAGTTCGCCGCCGGTGTGGTCTCCGGACAACAGGCCGAGATCGCCGAACTGCGGCGCCTACTGACCGGTTGAGTGCGGACAAACACCGTATGATCCCTCACATGCGCCGCACTCTCTTTGCCGCAATTCTCACCGGATGCCTGGTTCTCGTTGCCTGCGGAACCACGGACCCGGGGGTCACGGCCGACCGATCCGACCAAGCCATCGATATCTCGATCACCGACGTCAACGGAACAATGCCCCCGCCGGTCAGTGCAGCCCCCAATCCGAACAACGCCTTGATCGACTTCGGTGACAACAAGGAACCACAGCCGTACGACGAGTTCTTGAGGGCTGCGCTTGCAGACGTCCAGGACTTCTGGCGGATCACCTATCCCGAGGTGTACGGAACTCCCTACGTCGAGTTGTCGGGCGGTATCTGGGCCAGCTACCCCGGCCGTCAGGGGACGCCGATCCCGGAAGCCCCGAACGGCTGTCGAGGCGACCCATCACAGGAGTACATCGCCCAGGGCAACGCGTTCTACTGCGGGTTCGGTGACTACATGGCCTACGACGACTTCGATCTGATCCCGAGGCTGGTCGAGGCATACGGACAGAGCGCCGTCGGTGTCGTGTTCGCCCACGAGTTCGGCCACGCGATCCAAGAGCGCGCCGCAAGGCTTGCCCAGGATGCACCCGTGGTGTTCTTCGAGCAACAGGCCGATTGCTTCGCCGGCGCGTGGACTGCGCACGTGGCCCGTGGCGAATCAGCAACACTGACCTTCGGTGACGACGACATCAGGGCCGGGCTGTCGGCAATGGTGGCGGTCAAGGACCCGACCATCGTCGCCGACGAGAACGGTAACCCGACTGCGATCAACGTGTTCGAAGGCAACGCCCACGGTTCTGCCTTCGACCGGGTCGGCGCGTTCGAGACCGGCTTCCTCGGCGGGGCCGTCGAGTGCATGGCGCTCGAGACCAACCCCTTGCCGCTGCTCAATCTGCAGTTCGGAACTGATGCCGAGATCGCCAACAGGGGCAACACTCCGTATGACGCCGACGCCGTCAATGCAAGTTTGCAAGAACTCGTCGTGACCGACCTGACCCGCTTCTGGAATGCTTCGGTCAGCACCTTCACCGCTCCGACGGTCATTTCGTACCCTCACGACGGGCCGTTCCCGGACTGCCCAGATGTCGACCAATCCGCGTTCCCGTTCGGTGCGTTCTTCTGTCCGTCGACGAACTCGTTGCTGTACGACGACGGCTTCGCCCGAGCGCTCTATCGAACCTACGGCGACTTCTCGGTCGGCTACATCATCAGCAATGCCTGGAGCGACGCAGCGCAGATCGCGCTCGGCAGCAACCTCACCGGCGAAAGTCGCGTGCTGATCAACGAGTGCCTGACCGGAGCCTGGACACAGAACATCATCCCCTCAGGTGACCCGAACCAGACCTTCTCGATCTCTCCCGGCGACCTCGACGAGGCCGTCGAGACAGCGTTGATCCTCGGCACGGAAGGCATCGACACCAACCAGATGGGCAGTGCGTTCGAGAAGATCGAGTTCTTCCGGGCGGGCGTGCTCGGTGGTGTCGCCGAATGCAACAACAGGATCACCGGGTCGTAGCTCGTCTCAGGACAACCATTCCGCAATCAGGCCGGCCAGTTCCACCGGGCGATCCCCTTGGATGCTGTGGCCGGCTCCTTCGACGATGTCGACTCGCAATCCAGGTTGGCGTCGACGCGCCTCAGCCACGTCTTCGTCGTCGACCACCGGTGACAGCGAGCCTCGCACCAGGGTGATCGGACACGACAACGCACCGAATTGATCCCACAATGGCGACATCGTGACGGGCTCGGCTGTTGCTTCATCAGACCTGGCGTGACTTCGGCGGTCGTAGTTCCACTCCCAGTGGCCCGACTCGGTCGGATGGGCGTTGTGCAGGATGCCCCGACGCAACGACGATTCGCTCCTGGTCGGATTGTGCTCGATGGTCCGCTCGAGCAGTTCGTCGAAGCTGGCGAACGACTGCGGTCCATTCACGAAGTCGATCACGGCCTTGGCCTTGGTCTGGTTCACGCCGGGTGTGATGTCGACGAGCATCAGCCGGCGCACGAGATCCGGGTGACGTGAGGCAAGAGCGAGCGACGTGAGTCCACCAAGCGACATGCCGATCACCGCCGATGCCCGAGGAGCCAATCGCCTGACGACGACGGCGACGTCGTCGGCCAGGTTCGTCGGCGTGTACGCGCCGTCATCACGCCAGCCGGAGTGTCCGTGTCCCGGCAGGTCCAGCGCCACCAGTGGAAAGCCGAGAGCGAGCGCGACGGTGTCCCACGTGTGGGCGTTCTGGGCGCCGCCATGGATCAGCACCAATTGCGGATCGTCGACACCCCAGACCAGCGCGCTGATCGCGCGTCCGGACTCCGCGGCGACGGGCACGGCGACGGGCACGTCGACACGCCGGACCGAGGGCGGCCCACCGGGCGCGAGTCCGAACTCGCGAACGTTCTCGTCGAACAGCCCGAATTCGTCGTATGCCACGCTGGTCATCCGCACATCGTGGCACGCAGCCCCGATCAGGTTCCGATCGTGCTGGGGCCGCTCGTCTGCAGTCGTCTGCCGAACTGTATGCCTCGATCGCGCAAGAGTGGTCGGTTGAGGCATTCAGTTTGCGGTTCTCGACGTCTCGATGTTCAGCCGGTGCCTGCTCCTGGCCCCATCGTTTCAGTAGGGCCGGGGGGTGGGTGCACTCGCAGACTTGTGAGCTCAATAACGCGGAATCCGCGGTATCGGGCTGACAAGTCGGCGAGATTTCCCCGAACCAGAAGCGCTCCTTCGTCGAACCGCCCCATTAACCCCAAACCCTTACTGAAACATCGAGGCTAGGCGCCGGCGATCGGTGTGGTCGTGGGCACCGCCGCCGCCGTTGCCGGCACCGTCGTGGTCGGTGCGATGGTGACCGCAACCGTGTTGGTCGTCGTCGTGGCCGGGACGGGCTTGGTGGTTGTGGTCGTCGCCACCGGCTTCTGGGTCGTGGCGGTGACCGCTGCCGAAGAGGTTGTCGTGGCCTTGACCGTCGTGGTCGTGCTGGTGGTGGTCGTCGCGTCAGGGTCGGGGTAGTTGAAGATGGGTGTGCTCTCGCGCTTGGTGTAGCCCTCCGGCTCGCGGCCGTCTTGACCCCAGACGTAGACCACATCCTTGAGATGCACGTATGACTGGAACGTGTCCGAGATGGTCCGGTGCATCCGGATGCAACCGTGGGAAGCCGGTTCGAGCGGCACGTTCTTCGCTCCGTGGAGGGCAATGCCGTAGTTGAAGTAAACCGGGTTGAACATTCGCCCGAGTGCGCCGACCCGGTCCCCCGTCACCTGACGCTGCAGCCGGAACACCCCACCAGGTGTGTAAGAAACGCCACAGACGGCTTTTTCCTGCGGCGGATCGAGCTTGTTCCCGTTGGCGTCGGTGTCCAACGCGACCGTCTCGCACCAGGTCTGATCATCGCCACTCGAGATGTGGATCAGAAGCGTCGGGAGGTTGTCGGTGAACACAGCCGCGACCTGCTCGGGAAGATAGATCTCGACATGGGTGCCGGAACCTGGACGCCGCGGTTGGACGGCGATCGGGTCCTGCATGCCGAGCCAAATCTCGTTCGACACCTTGCCTGTTGCCTCGGCCCGAGGCACTCGGAGCACCAGTTTTTCGTAGGCCCAAACGGCTTGCTGCGTCTGCTCACCGAACGCGCCGTCAGCGACGCCGGGCACGAAGCCGAGTTCGGTCAGTCGGGTCTGCAGCGCCTTGACGTCGTCGCCGAAGGTGCCGATCAGCAACTGCCTGCTGAGCGAGGTCTTGTTGGTCGCGGGCAACGTGGTTGACGACCCGGGTGTGGTGCTGACAGGCACGGTCAGACCACTGACCCCGTAAACGTCGGTCGTCGACGTTTGGTCGACCAGGTTCGCCAGGGTCGAGGTGGCCTCCGGTCCGCTTGCATCACCGCGGGGATTGCCGCCGCCGATGGTGCTCGCAAAAACCACGATCGCGAGTACCCCCACGGCGGCGACGGCCGGCAACCAGCGGCTGGCCGGCGAAGGTGCCGAGCGAGACGACGATGTCCCGGACCGAGTCGATGGCTTTCGTTCAGGGGGACGGCGAGGCGGGGTCATGGGATCGAGGCACGGAGGCACCGGTGCGGCACACCCCAGACGCTACCAATCGCGCGACCCCTGCGAGGCGTGATTGGGAGCAAATCACACGATTGAAGTACGCCCCGGTGATGCTTCGAGGGGGCGATCAGACCACTTTGGTGATGTTCTGCAACTCACTGCGCAATTCACGCATCTCGCGAAGGATCTTGATGATGATCGCGGGACTGCTCAGCGTGGAAACTCCTCGCGTCCGGGGGAAGTAGTCCACCCCGAACTGGGTGACCGTGTATCCGAGTTTCTTGGCCCGGATGACGAGTTCAGCGTCGATGAATGACCCTTCGCTGTGCAATTCGATGTGATCGAAGATGCGTCGCTTGCAGAGCTTGAACGCAAAGTTGATATCGCGCATCTTGACCCCGAACATGATCCGGATCAAGAGGTTGTAGAAGAACGTGTAGATGGCCCGCGACGAGCCTTCTTCAGTGCGATCATGGCGGTAGGCGCTGACGATGTCGCTCTCGTAGAGCCTCATGATCCGCAGTGCCTTGGTCAGCTCGGCGAAGTCGAACGGAAGGTCGGCGTCCGTGTACAGCACCAGATCACCAGTAGCGCTCTTGAATCCAGTCTTGATCGATCCGCCGAGCTTTCTATTGACAGGATGATGCACGACCCTGATTCGATGGTCGGCTGTCGCGAGTTGATCTGCGATTCGGGGTGTTTCGTCTGTCGAGGCGTCGTCAACGACGATCAGCTCGTAGTCGGCAATCTCGCCGAGCGCGATCAGCGATTCGCACGCGCCACGGGCTGCGTCGAGCGCACGTTCGATGTACTCCTGCTCGTTCCACATCGGAAAGAAGATCGAGAGTTTCGAGAACGCGGGCTGCCCCATGGGTTGGACAGGGTACCGGTAACGCGCCGCCGGCATCGGTCGCCCACGACGGTAGTCGGACCTGATTCCTGTGTACGCTGCGCACGAATGGACGACACAGGGACCACGGGCGAAGCCCCTCACGCGATTCCTGGTCCGCCGCCGGGGCCGGCATCGCCGGAGATCGTCCCCGCTGAACCTTTTGTTGCCAATCCGTTCGACTACGAACCGCCGCCGTTACGGCCCGGACAGCTCGCTGCGCCGTGGAAGACACTGTTCATCGCAGGATGGTTCGGCGTCCTGGTCGGGTTCGGGTGCATCTGGCAGGCAGGCCGCGTGGCCGGTGTCGCACCATGGTGGTTGGGTCCCGAGACCAACCCTCGACCGATCTTCGTGACCGCTCTGCCGTTCATCGGTCCGGTCCTGGCCATCATCTTCGCCGCGGCCAACTCGAGGTGGGCGGTGTACGTCGGCCTCGGTGCCGCGGTCGCTTCGATCGCGATCTCGTTCGGTGATCTCGATGACACCCCCGGATTGGCCGACGGTCAAGCCGTGATCGGCCTTGCGGGTCTCTTCGTCACGATCGCCGCGTTCTCGGGTCGGATGCGAAAGCCAGCCGACAACCCGTCCGTCGCGGCAGTGGTGACCGAAACGCCCACCGTTTCTGCCTGAGAAGTTCTGCCTGAGAAGTTCTGCCTGAGAAGTCAGGCCGCGTGGATCGCGCTCGCCGATTCGATCTCGATGAAGATGCACTCGCCGGGGCAATCGTCGGCTGCATCGATCACGCCTTGCGCACTGCGCGCCGGAACCCACGCAAGGCTCCCGGCGCCGCCCGGGTCATTGAGTGCGTAGCCGGCCTCGGCAACGTAGGCAATGCCGTCCTCGAGTTGAACGAAAACATCGGGGCAATGGTCGAGGCAGAGTCCATCTCCCGTACATAAATCCTGATCGATCCAGACCCGCATGACAGTTTGCAGGGTATCGACCGATTCCGAACTGCGCGCAACTCAGCTCGGCCCAATGCGCCATCGCGAGGGGGGCGGTACTGTTCCAGCCGATGAACACTCCACGTGCCAAGAAGATCCCCCACGTCTGGTCGCGACCGACCGGCCCGGTCGATGACCCGTGGGCCTGGCTTCGGGACCGCGACGATCCAGACACGATCGGTTACCTCGACGCCGAGAACGCCTATGCAGACGCCTGGTTCGCGCCGCTCTCCGGCGTCGTCGAGTCCGTGTTCGGCGAGATCAAGTCGCGGGTGCTCGAAACGGATCTCGCGGCACCGGTTCGCAAGGACCAGTGGTGGTACACCACCCGCACCGAGGAAGGCTCGGCTTACGCGATCCATTGCAGGGGCAGCGGCCGGGACACAGCCGGCGAACAGGTCCTGGTCGACGAGAACGTCGAGGCGCAAGGCCACGAGTTCTTCGACCTCAACGTGTTCGACGTCAGCCCCGATCATCGGTTGCTTGCGTGGTCGAGTGACACCGACGGCGGCGAGCGCTACGTGACGAGGGTCCGAGATCTCGACACGGGCCTCGATCTCGACGATCTCCTCGCGAACACATCGTGGGCCGGTTCAGCCTGGTCCCACAACAACAGCCACCTGTTCTACGTGCAATCGGACGAGGCGATGCGACCGAATCAGGTCTGGCGCCACGCCCTTGGCACCGACCAGGTCGATGACGTGCTGGTGTTCGAAGACGCCGATGAACGCTTCTTCGTGTCCGTGGACCTCAGCAGGAGCGGCGAGTGGATCATCATCGACACCAGCAGCAAGCTGTCATCCGAGGTCAGACTGATTCCAGCAGCAGACCCGACAGCACCGGCGGTGGTCGTTCGCCCCCGCCAACCCGATCTCGAGTATCACATCGAGCACTGGGGCGACCGGTTCGTGGTCATCACCAACCTCGATGCCGAGGACTTCCGGGTGATGACCGCTCCCCTCGGCGATCCGGGCAACTGGACCGAGTTCGTCGCCCACGAGCCCGGCCGACGAATCATCAACGCCGAGCCATTCTCCTCGCATCTCGTGATCCACGAATGGCGCCGGGCCCAACAACGGGTGCGGATCCTGTTCCGGGACGGCCGGGAGCGGGTCGTCGATCTCGGCACGGAACCCCACGAGGTGGAGCTCGAAGCAAACCCGCAGTGGGACACCGACACGGTGCGCTACGTCTACCAGTCCTTCACCGTCCCGGCTTCGGTGTTCGAAGAACACGTGCTTTCCGGGGAACGAACGCTGCTGAAGCGCAGTCCCGTTCCCAACGTCGATCTCGATCTCTACACAGCAAGCCGCGAGTGGGCCACCGCCGCTGATGGCACTGCGGTACCGGTCGACATCGTCCGCCGGGTCGACGCCGAGCCGAACGGCACAGCGCCGTGCGCCGTCTACGGATATGGCTCGTACGAGGCGAGCATGGCGCCGTGGTTCTCCGTCGCTCGGTTGTCGTTGCTCGATCGCGGCTGGACATGGGCCCTCGTGCATCCGCGTGGTGGCGGCGAACTCGGGCGTCGCTGGTATCTCGACGGCAAGCTGTTGAACAAGGTCAACACCTTCACCGACACGATCGCATCGTGTGAGCACCTCGTCGCCAGCGGTTGGTCGGCACCGAATCGGCTCTCACTGCGCGGTGGCAGCGCGGGCGGGCTGCTCGTCGGCGCCTGCATCACGATGCGCCCGGACCTCTTCGCGTCAGCAGTGGCCGAGGTCCCGTTCGTCGATGTGGTCAGCACGATGAGCGACCCGTCGCTTCCACTCACGATCACCGAGTGGGAGGAATGGGGTGACCCCCGCGAGGAGCCCGCCGCCGGCTACATGCTCGCTTACTCGCCGTATGACAACGCCGGCTCGTTCGATTATCCGGCCCTGTACGTCACCGCTGGGCTGAACGACCCGCGTGTGAGTTACCACGAGCCGGCGAAGTGGGTCGCCAAACTTCGCGACCTCTGGCAGACCGACCGGCCGCTGGTGTTCAAGTGCGAAATGGGGGCCGGGCACGGTGGCCCGAGCGGCCGCTACGACCGCTGGCGCGACGAAGCTCGGGTCATCGCGTTCCTGACTGCGACGACCTAGCGGTTCGAACAACCAGACCCGAAATCGAACCGGCCTGTCTCAACCGGCCTGTCTCAACCGGCCTGGTGTCTCAACCGGCGGCGGCGATCACGGCGAGGACGATCAGCAAGCCATTGCGGGCCAGATGCCGCCAGCTCAACGGTTTTGCGCTCAACGAACCAAAGCATGCACATGGTGGGTGCTGCCCGTGCGCGAGCCGAATCGACAAGAGCACCGTGAACGTAACCAGCAACGCTGTTGCTGCGAGGGCAGGCAGGGGACGAGCGAGCTGGGCGCACAGCATTGCCCCGATGACGATCTCGATCCACGGAACGAAGGGGATGGTCAGTGCAGGAGCACCGAGGTTCGAGGCCTGGATCGGCCATTGCGGGCCGGCCGCGATCTTGGCTCCTCCGGCGAACAGAAAGGCTGCGCCGACCATGATCGAAGCAGCCACGAAGATGCTCACACGTTGATGGTCATGCCCTCGGCAGCTGCAACGACCTGGACTCCCTTGCGCTCGCCCGATCGCCGAGCCGACACCGCGATCTCGTCGATTGCGTCGTCGTAACGGCTCGGGTCGTGATGAAACAGCACGAGCGTCTCGACGCCCGCTTCGGCCGCCAACCAGATCGCATACTCGACCGTGCAATGACCCCACGTGCTCTTGTGAACGAACTCGGTTGGGGTGTACTGCGAATCGTGGATCAACATGTCGGCACCGGCAGCCAACTCAAGCGCGTTGTCGGACGCGCTCATCGAACCGTCATAGGGCATCTGGTGATCGCTCAGGTAGGCGATCGACCGGCCCTTCCAGGTGAGCCGGTACCCACAGGTCGGACCGACGTGCGGGATCAACCGAGCCATGACCGAGACTTCGTCAGACAGTGAGAAGTCGGTGTCGCTCACATCGTGGAAGTCGAGAAGTCCGGGAAACGTGGTGAGACCGATCGGGAACACAGGCGGCCGCACAACTTCGGTCAGCACGTCGCCGACGGTACGTCCGTCCTCCTGAGCAGGACCATAGATGTCGACACGGGATCCCGGGCACAGGATGGGAGTGAAGAACGGCAAGCCCTGGGTGTGATCCCAGTGCAGGTGGCTCAAAAGCACATGCCCGCGGAAGGGACTGTCGCCGAGTCGCGACGGGTCGAAGTACCTCATCCCGGTACCCATATCGAACAGAACCGGATCATTGTCCGGAATCGCCAATGAGACGCACGAGGTGTTCCCGCCGTATCGCGCCGTCTCGGCTCCATGACACGGGGTCGAACCTCGTACGCCGAGAAAGGTGACCTCGATTTTCTGATTCTGTTCCACGGAACCCCCGAGGGGGACAACCTACGCGCAACGCCGAGCGGATGTAAATGCCGGACCTATGTGACGTCCGTCGCAGCCACTACAGTTTGGCGATGCCCGCCAATGGTCTCGTCGCAGTTGTCAAGCACGAATGCGCGACATGCGTGATGGTGGTTCCCGTCCTCCTCAGGATCGCCGCCGAGCAGGGCTTGGTCGTCTACACCCAGGACGACCCGGGGTTCCCCGAAGGTCTCGATCCGATCCACGACTCGGACCTGGGGGTCAGCTGGCACCACGAGATCGAGACCGTTCCGACCCTGATCCGGTTCGTCGACGGAATCGAGGCCTCGCGCACGGTTGGCTGGAACAGATCGTCGTGGCAGGACATGACCGGGATCGCCGATCTCGGTGACGACCTCCCCGCGTTCCGGCCAGGGTGTGGTTCGGTATCCGTCGACCCCGATCTCGTCGACGAACTGCGCGTCCGCTTCAGTGCCAGCACGCTTCGCGCACGCCGGGTCGAGGTCGCCGATGCCGAGGACGAGATCGAGGCGTTCTTCGATCGCGGATGGACGGACGGTCTCCCGGTGGTGCCTCCGACCGAAGCTCGAGTCATGCGAATGCTGACCGGTACCAATCGTGAGCCGAGCGAGATCGTTGCGATCGTTCCCCCTGATCTGGTCGATGTGACCGTCGAGAAGATCGCGATCAATGCCGTCATGGCCGGATGCAAACCGGAGTACCTGCCGTGGGTAATCGCTGCCGTGGAGGCCGTGTGCACCCCCGAGTTCAACATCCACGGCGTCCTGGCAACCACGATGCCCGTCGGGCCGGTGCTCATCTGCAACGGACCCGGAGCGCGTGCGATCGGGATGAACAGCGGGATGAACGTGTTCGGTCAGGGCAACCGAGCCAACCTCACGATCGGCAGGGCGGTCCAACTGGTGATCCGCAACGTCGGTGGCGGGCGACCGGGAGAAGTGGATCGGGCGACACACGGCAATCCGGGCAAGATCAGCTTCTGCTTCGCAGAAGACGAACAGGGTTCGCCCTGGTCCACGTTTGCTGTCGCCCAGGGATTCGATCCGGGCGTCGACACCGTGACGGTTTTCGCCGGGGAGGGACCACGTTGCATCGTCGACCAACTCGCGCGTGATCCCGATGACTTGGCCAACACCTTCGCCGCGTGCCTGCGCACCCTGCACAATCCGAAGCTGGTCATTGCGTTCGACGTGATCCTTGTCGTCGGACCGGAACACGCCCGTGTCTTCGCCGACGCAGGCTGGGATCGCGACCGCGTCCTGGCCGAGTTACACCGTCGCCTTCAGATTCCCGGAGCGGAACTGATCCGCGGAGCGGGCGGTATCGCCGAGGGGGTTCCCGTACACCTCAGGGACGCGACGCTGCCGAAGTTCCGTCCCGACGGCATCCTGCTCGCTCACGCCGGCGGAGGCGCCGGGCTGTTCTCTGCGATGATCGGCGGGTGGGCCAACGGTGAGATCGGTAGCCAACCCGTGACCCGTGCTATCGATACCCGCCAACAGACCCAGGAGATCCGACTATGAGCACAGTCCGAAAATGAGCACCGTCCTGCTCGATCCCTCGAACGAGCGACAACTCGCCGAACTGACACGAAGCGTCCGTCCGCAGTCACTGTCCGGCATGACCGTGGGGTTGCTCGACATCTCCAAGGCCCGTGGCGACGTCTTCTTGAACCGGATCGAAGAGCGCCTGATCGAAATCGGCGCGACCGTCAAGCGATTCCGCAAGCCGACCTTCACCAAGCCGGCGCCGGTAGATCTTCGTCACGAGATCGCGAACCAATGCCAGGTCGTGATCGAAGCGCTCGCCGATTGAGGCAGTTGCACGTCGTGCAGTGTGCACGACATCGTCGATTTCGAGCGCCGGGGCATCCCCAGCATGTTCGTCGCAAGCGAGGAGTTCACCTCCGCTGCCGTCGCCCAATCCGCCTCGCTCGGATTCCCGACGGTGGCCAGGGCGTTCACACCTCATCCGGTCCAGGACCGCACCGACGACGAGATGGCGGCGTATGCCGACCTCGTCTTCGCGGAGATCCTTGCTGCGATCACCACACCCTCAGCTACCTGACGGTCACGGCAGTCTGTACGAATCGTGCTCCAGCACGGCCAGCCGATCGGAGACCACCGATCCGGCTACACGGAGGGCGCGTTCAGCGTCGTGTGGCCAACCCATCACCGACGCGAGATCGCACGTCGGGACTGCTGCCGCACCCAGCGCCTTGATCAGCCGACCGCGGCCCTGGCGATCGGACCCGGCAAAGGGGCTCTGCCTGCCGCTGACGCCTGCTGAGCCGATCGCCGGGTCCTCGCCGCAGCCGTGATACGCACATTCCGCCAGCAACGGACATTGCGCGCACTGCGGGTTGTTCGGGCGGCAGAGCACGGCTCCGAGATCCATCAGGCACTGATTCCAGGCCCACGTCTGATCGCGAGGCAACGCCTCGTCGGCCGCAGACTGCACCTGCCCGATCGTAAGCCGCCGCCCGGACACGCGAGCGAAGACGCGCGCGATGTTGGTGTCGACGACAGCCGCCGCGTCTTCGAATGCGAAGGCAAGCACGGCTCGGCTGGTGTACGGCCCGACGCCATCGAGGGCGAGCAAGCCGGCCATCGTTCGGGGGAACTCGCCCAATTCGGCGATCATCGTCGCGGCCTGATGAAGATGACGAGCGCGACGCGGGTACCCGAGTCCCTGCCACACGCGCAAGACGTCGCCGAGCGACGCCTCGGCGCACGCCGCAGGCGTCGGGAAGGAATCCATGAACTGAAACCACTTCGGGATCACCCGATCGACCTGGGTCTGTTGCAGCATGACCTCGCTGACCAGAACGGCCCACGGGTCACGCGTCCGCCGCCAGGGAAGATCGCGCAACTGACCGAGGCCCCATTCGAGGACACGACCGGATGCCGCGTCCTTCACCGTTTCACGAGCTCCAGACGTCCTGGCCGACGTACGGCCGAGCCCGCGTCGGTGCAAACTCGCGCTTCCAGACCATAACCCTGCGCCGGAAGTAGCAGACTTCCTTGCCATCCTGGTTGAAGC
>JANOEM010000172.1:0-5541 GCA_031413195.1 Actinomycetes bacterium | reverse complement strand
CGCAAACCGAGGATGCCGAGCACGGTGAACCAGACGACCATGATCGGGCCGAACACCCGCCCGATCCCGCCGGTACCACGCTTTTGGACCAGGAACAGCAGGGCCAGGATGACCGCAGCGATCGGGACGACGAGATCGTTGAAACCGGTGGAGACGCGCTCGAGCCCTTCGACGGCGCTGAGTACGGAGATGGCCGGCGTGATCAGACCGTCGCCGTAAAGAAGCGCCGTGCCGAACACCCCGAGTGTCACCACCAACGCGGCGCGCTGGCTCATTTTACCCTTCGGCATCACCATCGCGGTCAGCGCCAGGATTCCGCCTTCGCCGTTGTTGTCGGCCCGCATCACCAACATCAGGTACTTGATCGAGATGATGATGACCAGCACCCAGAACACCACCGATGCGACCCCGAGAGCGTTAACGGGTTCCGCAAGATCGAGGTCGTGGTGCTCGAACGACTCGCGGATCGCGTACAGGGGGCTGGTGCCGATGTCGCCATAGACGATGCCCAACGCACCGAGCGCAAGTGCGCCTTTGCCGGCAGCACCGTGACCCGCTGAGCCGTGACCCTGGTCGTTCGCGCCGGCCTGGGCGACATCATTCATTGAGCTAAACCTAGCCCACAAGACGATGCGGAACTGCAGCCACGTTCAAAAAACCGTGAACTCCGCTACCGAGAACGCACCGAGGCCGTTGGGGTCACCCAGTGCTTCCGCCTCGCGAACTCGGCTCCGCATCGTCATCGCGAACAGATCCGGAGCCGCCGCACGTTCGTTCCAGACCCGCCGGCCCTCGTCGACGAGTGAGTCGATCCCCCAGCGTTGCAGGAACTGGCTCTGCGACCTGATGACATCAGGTTCTCCGATTGCGGCGAACAGTTGATCGAACGCGACATCGGCCGTGATGTCCTGCGATCCCGGCTGACGCAGGTAGTGCTCGCCGCGAGTGTGAGAACGGTAGGTGCGCAGCCACTCTCGCCACGGTCGCCCCGCCAACCCGGCGGTGGTCGCCGACGCGTAATCGATCACCAGCAGACGGCCCCGCTCGATGCCGGCCAATGCAGCACCAGCCCAGGTCGCCGCCACCTGCTGCACGGGCACGCGAGCACCGTGCGCGGCG
Source organism: Actinomycetes bacterium (assembly GCA_031413195.1). Lineage (GTDB taxonomy): Bacteria > Actinomycetota > Acidimicrobiia > Acidimicrobiales > Ilumatobacteraceae > WLMZ01. The sequence continues at coordinate 4,422 of JANOEM010000172.1, read as the reverse complement.
CGATCAGGGAGTGCGAGCGACCCCGCATCGGGTGCAGCAGCCAGGATCTCGGCGAAGGTGCCGTCACGCTGCTCGACCACGTGCGCTTCTCGCCAACCACCATCCATGACGAACAACCTGAACGGCAGATTGTCGAGGAGTTCGTTGGCGACAACTACGCCCGTCAGCCGTTCGGTCGGCATCACCGGGACCGATTCCACCCAGTCAGGATGACGCGCACGTTGTGCCGCCGACACCTCGACCGCCACGTATCGCAGGGCAGACAGGCAGCCCGGTTGTGCAGCCTTGATAGAGCGGGCCAGCGCACCCGGCCCGGCGCCCGCATCGACGAACGTGAAGTCGTCGGGGCGACCGAGTGCCGTCCAGGTTGCGTCGAGCCAGCGCGCGATGACTGCGCCGAACAGGGGCCCGATCTCGGGACTGGTGATGAAGTCACCTCGCCGCCCGGCCGCGCCCTCTTGGGAGTAGAACCCACCCGAGCCGTAGAGCGCGAGGTCCATGAACCGATCGAACCGGAGCGCGCCATCAGCGAGTGCTATCGCAGCGCTGATCTCATCACTTGCCGAGGGCGGCACCGGTGAGATCTTGCAGGTCCCCGAAACGAAGTATCAGTTGCGGCAGGATTCCGAGCACCAACGTCGCGATCGCCGTGATCCCCATCGCAGCAGCAAGCGACGGAGGGGTCCGGATCGGCGTGGTGTCGCCGTCGGGTGCGGGGTTCATCCACATCTGGCGCATCACGTTTCCGTAGTAGCCGAAGGCCACCACGGTATTCACAGCACCGATGACTGCGATCGCGTAGCCGAGCCCGGTCCCTGCCTCGAGCACGGCACGGAATGCATTGAGCTTGGCGAACCAGCCACCGAACGGGGGAATGCCGGCCAACGACGCGAGGAAGAACGTCATCAGTGCCGTCAGACCGGGCGCGTACCCGATCAACCCGCCGAAGCTGCTGATCTCGCCGCTGTGAGTCTTGCGGCCGACCACGATCACGATCGCGAACACGCCGAGGTTGGTGCTTGCGTAGACCACCAGGTAAGCAACGACCGCCTTGAGCGCTGATTCGCCGGCCGATGTTCCGGCCACGACGAGAGGCATCAGGATGAACCCGCCCTGGCTGATCGACGAGTATGCGAGCATCCGAACGATGTTGGTCTGCCTCAGGGCCAGCAAGTTGCCGATGGTCATCGTCAGCGCAGCGAGGACGAAGACAAACGGCTGCCAGACATCTTTGGCCAAAGGGAACGCAAGGTAGATCATCGCGATGAGGGCAACGAACCCGCCGGCTTTGGAGGCCACCGACAAGAACGCGGTCACCGGTGTCGGTGCTCCCTCGTAGGTGTCGGGTGCCCACGAGTGGAAGGGCACGGCGCTGACCTTGAATCCGAAACCGGCGATGATGAAAACGATCGCAAGCGCTTCGACCCCGCCGAACTGACCCTTGGCCTGAATTGCCGAGCCGATCTCGGTCAGCAGGGTCGAGCCGGTGACTCCGTACAGCAGGCTCATCCCGTAGAGCATGAGCGCACTGGCGAACACACCGAGCAGGAAGTACTTCACCCCGGCTTCGTTGCTCTTCGGATCGCGCTTTCTCCACGCCGCAAGCATGTAGGTGGGGATGCTCAAGAACTCGAACGCGACGAACACGCTGATCAGGTCTCGCGATGACGCCATCATCACCATACCGAGCACGCTGCTGAGCAACAGCACGTAGTACTCACCCTGGTAGTAGCCGCCCTCTTCGATCTCGTTGGTCGACAACAGGACCACGACGTAGCCGGCGATCAGGAACATCGCCTTCATGATCAGACTGAACTCGTCGATCACATAGCGACCGCCGAACATCGACCGGGTGTCGTCACCGATGACCGCCAACGTCACGATCGGCAGGAGTGCGAGGATGAGCGTGAAACCGGCGATCGTCGCCGTGAGCCACTTCTTCGATTCGCTGACGAACAGGTCGACCACGAGCACGACACAGATGCCGACGGCCAGGATCAGTTCGGGCGCGAGCGCGTGATAGTCGATCGTCGGGCGGACGAAGTCCGTCGCGCCGACCCTCGGCAACGTCTCGAGCAACGTGGACAGCACCGGTCAGCCCCCGAATGCCTTCAGGGCAACCTGGGCTGCAGGATCGATGATCTTGAACAGCAACTGTGGGTAGACACCGAGAACCACGATGCCGACGAGGAACGGTGTCCAGGCGATCCACTCGGTGAGCTTCACGTCCTGGATGTCGTTGTGGTGCTCGTCGTTCGCGGCGGCCCCGACGGAATGGGCGACGCCATGGCCGTGATCGCTGAACTCTTCCTTGGGCTCGCCGAACGCGACCCGTTGGAACATCCACAACAGGTAGCCCGCTGCCAGCACGGTGCCGACAGCCGCGATCACCATGAACACCCGGAACACCTCTTCGCTGAGCCCGGGTGCCGGTGAATACGACGACACGATCACGGGGAACTCACCCCAGAAACCTGCGAGGCCGGGCAGACCGAGAGACGCCATTGCGAGGAAGCCGAGGATCCAACCCATCCTCGGCATCTGGATCAGCATCCCACCGAGGCGCTTGATCTCGAGCGTGTGATACCGGTCCTTGACCGAACCGGCGACGAAGAACAACATCCCGGTGATCAGGCCGTGGGCCACCATCCCGAAGACGGCAGCGCTGAAGCCGAGCGGAGTGAGCGTCGCGATGCCGAGCATCACGAATCCCATGTGCGCGACAGAACTGAACGCGATCAGTCGCTTCATGTCAGTCTGGGCCAGGCATCCGAGTGCGCCGTAGATGATGCCGATCACGGCGAGTCCTCCGATGTACGGCGCCCACGCCTTTGCTGCCTCCGGCAGGATCGGGATCGCGATCCGGACGAAGCCATATGTACCGAGCTTGAGCAGGATCGCGGCCAGGATCACGGAGCCCTGTGTCGGAGCCTGGGTGTGGGCGTCTGGCAACCAGGTGTGGAACGGGAACATCGGGACCTTGACTGCGAAGCCGATGAACATCCCGGCAAACAGCCAGATCTGGACGGTCTTGCCGAGGATTCCGCCGTACTCGGTAAGGAACGGGATGCTGAAGCTGACATCGACACCGGCCGGGGCGTTGCTCTGCACCTGCCAGAACAGCGCAAGGAATGCAACGAGCATCAGCGCCGACCCGAACATCGTGTACAGGAAGAACTTCAACGAGGCGTACTGGCGCTGCTCGCCACCCCACACGCCGATCATGAAGTACATCGGGAGCAGCACGAGTTCGAAGAACACGAAGAACAGGATCAGATCCTGTGCGATGAAGGTGCCGGCCATTCCGGTCTGCAGGACCAGCATCAACATCAGGAACGCCTTCGGATTCCCGGGGTTCGGGATGTGGTCCCAGGAGTAGATCATCACCAGCAACGTGACGACCATGCTGAGGATGTACAGCGGAAGGCTCAATCCATCGAGGCCGATGGTGTATCCGCTCTTGATGACCGGGATCCATTCGGCATCGACCCAGAACTGCAGCGTCCCTGCCTTGTCGAAGTTGAACTTCGTCAGGGTGAAGATGCCGACCGCGAGGGTTGCCGCTGCGGTGAGCAGCGCGACCTGCTTGTGAAGCAGTTCGTTCCCCCTCGGGATGAACATCATCACGAGCACACCGGCGAGCGGCAAGAAGGTGCCGATCGTGAGCAACGCGTTGTTGTTGGAGATGAAATCCATTGCCGTGAGGCTCCTCAGGTATTGACGATTCAGGTGTTGACGATTCAGGTGTTGACGATGACGAGAACGAGGGCGCCGATTGCTGCCGCTCCGAAGAGCAGCGCCCCGTATTGGTTGACCTTGCCCGATTGGGTCGGCTGGAGTGCCTTGCCCGAACCCTGCGCGGCTGCGCCGGACGCGTTGACTGCGCCGTCGACCACTCGCTGGTCGATGTTGCGATAGATCCAGCCGCCGAACTTGCGCGCTCCGATGCCTGTTTCGTTGACGATCCGGTCGAGCACGTTCTGGTTGAACCAATACGCACCCTTCGCGATCGGGTCGATCAGCGCGGGGACGATGACTTTCTCATAGAGGTCGTCGAGGTAGTACTTGTTCCACAACAGGGCGTATCCCCAACGCAACGGCGCAATCCGGCGGGTGATCCCCTGCAGCGCGCTGCGTTTCGTGCCGTAGAGGGACAGGCAGACGACCAAGCTGATCACGAACCCCAGCGCGACGAGCACGATCGACGGCAGGGCTTTGGACCACGCGAACTCGGCGCTCGCGAGTTCGGGGAAGTGCACGCCGTCGCCCGCGGTGGCGACCCACTCGCTGAACTTCTCGACATGGATGAACGCCGCATTGAGGTAGCCGGACGTCAAGGCGAGGAACGCCAGGATCATCAGCGGCACCGTGATCAACGCCGGTGACTCGTGCGGACCGTGAGCGGCGTCAGCCGGTGTCTCG
>JANOEM010000171.1:0-9014 GCA_031413195.1 Actinomycetes bacterium | reverse complement strand
CCGACCTGCTCATCCTCGACGAGCCCACGAGCGCTCTCGACGTTCGTAGCGAGCACTTGATTCGACGAACGCTGCACGACCTGCGCGATCGGATGACGATCGTGATCATCGCCCATCGGCTCTCGACCCTCAGCATCTGCGATCGCATCATGGTCATCCAGGACGGTGAGCTGAAAGGCTTCGACACGCCCGAGAACCTCGAGAAGTCGAGCGACTTCTACCGCGAGGCGCTGGAACTGTCCGGGCTCCGCTGACCGACTGCTGGTGCACAGCGGAGTGCACTCGTCGGTGATACGACGTCCGTTAGCATCGCCGGATGCGCTCGGGCACGCGGACGACGAGCGATGGGACCGCCCTCGCCGGGCTAGTCGCCCTCGCCTTTGCTGCCGTGATCATGGGTGGACTGTTCCTGGGCTACCGCGATGTCGACGTGTGGGGGGCCTTCGTCGTGCCACTCCTGCTCTTCGGCGTCACAGCGCCAGCCGTGCTTGCGGGTGAACGGCGTCGAGCATCAGGATTGGGCAATCTGTTCATCCTCGGGTTGGCGCTGACCTTCGTTGCCTCGTACGTCTATTACCTCATCACGTTTCACTACTACCCCGGAGGTGATGCCGGCAGGTATCACGACGTGGGCTCGTCGATCGCCGAGGATTTCTGGGCCGGTCGGCTTGGCGTCGCCGACTTGGTGCCCACGGGTCGCGGGACGGAATTCATCGATCAGACGACGGGTGTGGTCGAGGTGGTGGTGGGTCGTTCGCTGCTCGCAGCACAGATGGTCTTTGCCTGGCTCAAGTTCCTGGGGGTCCTGCTGTTCATCAAGGCCGCCCGCCGCGGTGTCCCGGGACTACTCGACGGTCGATATGCGACGATGATGCTGTTCATGCCATCGGTCCTCTACTGGCCGTCGGCGCTGGGCAAGGACGCGTGGATGCTGTTCATGCTCGGTCTCACGGCCTACGGCGCATCGCTCGTGTTCGATCGACGGCTGCACGGCTGGGCGCTCGCCGCTCTTGGCATCTACGGCTGCCTCCTGGTGCGGCCGCACCTCGCTCTGATCCTGGCGGGGGCACTTGCGGTCGCCTACGTCACGTCGACACGTGCGGGTCACCGCTCGAGTCTCGGGCCGGTCGCCCGGGTGCTAGGCGCCGGCGTGCTGATCATCGGTCTGTCGTTCGCTCTGAGCGCTACGTCTGACCTGTTGCCGACGTTCAGCCCGTCGGATCCGCTCGGCACGGCGGGTGACGCGCTTGATTCGGTGCAGAACCGCACCTCGACCGGTGGTTCGGAATTCGACGCAGCGCGGGCCAACAGTGTGTTGACCTATCCGTATGCCGTCATCACAGTGCTCCTCCGGCCGCTGCCCTTCGAGGCGTCGTCGTTGCCGACTCTGCTAGCGAGCCTGGAGAGCTTGCTGCTGGTGGGACTGTTCTGGAAGTGGCGGCGCAACGTCGCAGTGGCGTTCGGCTCGTTGCGCACATCCGCGTACATGCGATTCGCACTGCTCTATGCCGCATTGTTCACATTCGCCTGGTCGAGTGTCAGCAATCTCGGCATCATCGCCCGCCAACGCGTGCAGGTGTTGCCCTTCTTGCTGCTCCTGCTGGCGGTCGGCGCAAGGTCGACATCGGCGTCGTCCGAGAGCGAAGCCTCAGCGGCCGAATCCGACGCAGTACGAGATACCCGATGACGGGAACACCGTGACGTCGGGTGTCTTCGGTGCCGGCTGCTGTGGTCGCCTTGGACGGTTGAAGCGGTTCGTCGGGTTCGCAGAACTATCGTACGGCTGACTTATGACCACCACGACGGCGGGTACCACGCTGCGCGACTACGGCAACGTGCTCCGACGACGAAAGTGGCTGGTGATCGCGTCGACCCTGATCGCCATCGCGGTCGCCGTCGGCCTCTCCGCTTCGCAGACGCCCATCTACTCCACCTCTTCGCAGGTGTTGGTGGAATCGCGAAGCCAGGACGGGCTGTTCGAGAACCAGAATTCCTACGTCGACGAGCGTGCCATCGAAACCGAGATTCGAATCATCGAGGGCGAAGCGGTGCAATCTCGCGTGCAGGAGAACCTCGGCCTCGACTCGCCGCCCTCTCCGGCGGCGGCGACGGCTGTTGGTTACACCGACGTGATCGAGATCACCGTGCGAGACGCCAATGCCGTCAACGCCCAAACGCTCGCGAACGCGTATGCCGAGGCGTATGTCGACGTGCGGCGGGAACAGTCGGTGAACGAATTGCTCGCGGCCAGCACCGAGGTGCAGCGTGCCATCGACGACCTACAGGCGCAACTCGACGAACTCGCCGAAGACGACCCCACCCGGGGGCCGCTGATCGCCCAGCTCTCCAACTTCGCTACGACGCTCGATCAACTCCGCGTCGACGCTGCGCTGCGCACCGGAGGTGTTGCGATCATCAAGTCCGCCGGCCTTCCCGTCACACCGGTCGAGCCGACGCCGGAACGAACTGCGGTACTCGCTGCGGTGGTTGGTCTCCTGATCGGCGTGGGTGCTGCGTTCCTGATCGAGTACCTCGACGACAAGGTTCGCTCGGAAGATGACCTGGAGGCGGCGACGGACCGACCCGTACTTGCCGTCGTGCCCGTGGATCCACCACCGGACAACCGACCGATCGCGATCAGCGAACCTACGCACGAAATCGTCGAGGCGTATCGAGGCCTGCGGACGAATCTCCAGTTCCTCGGGCTCGATCGCCCGATCCGTGTCGTCCAGGTGACCAGCTCGATGGCCGGCGAGGGCAAGACGACGACGTCGGCCAACCTCGCGGTCGTACTCGCCCAGGCTGGTCTTCGGGTTGCCCTGGTCGACGGTGATCTGCGCCGACCGCGGTTGCACGAAGTCTTCGGTATCCCCCAGACACCCGGCCTCACCGACCTTCTCCTCGGGATGGACGCCAAGGACGTCGTCCACCGAGTTGAAGTCGACGGTGGCAACGTGCTGAGCGTCTACGCATCCGGCACGGTGCCGTCGAACCCCAGCGAGATGCTCAGCGGACGACGCAGTCACCAGCTCCTCACCGAAATGGGGAGTCACTACGACTATGTGATCGTCGACTCGGCACCGATTCTCCCCGTCTCCGACTCGGTCGCGCTCGCGGGCTCCGTCGACGGCGTCGTCGTGGTCGCCCACGCCGGCCGGGTGACCGAAGGCAGGGTCGTGGAATCGTTGGAACGCCTCGAACGTGTGGGGGCGCCCGTGCTGGGCATGGTGCTCAACCAGGTGAGCAAGGTCTCCAAGGGCGACTACACCTACGGCGGCTACACCGCGAAGCCGGCACCGACGCTCCCCACGAGCGGTAGCGCCAGCGGTGACGTTGTGGCCACCGACGCATGACCGAGGGCGTCGCTGTCGTTCGGCGCAACCGTGTGGACGAGAGAGTTGCGCTCGGTATCGCCGCGGTCGGCGGGCTCCTCGCTGCGACGGCGGGGGCGGAACCGACCGGCTCTGCGACCATCGACGCACTGCTCGTCACGCTCTCCGTTGCGGCGGTCGTTTGGGCCTCCGCATCGGCTCCCTGGTGGGCGCCCGCGTCGGTGTCGGGGCTCGGGGCGGTCATCGCGTTCGACCCGATCGTGGCGCTCGTGGGCGCGGCCGGATTCGTGGCCGGACTGATCATTGGCGTGCGACGCCGAGACCAAAGCGCGATGCGGGCGATTATCGGCGCGATCGCGCTGAACGTGTTGATCCGATCTGAACTCGAGGGGTTCCTTGGTCTGTCGGCGCTCATCGGGATCGCCGCGTCCGTCGCCCTGTTCGTCGTCGGTGTTCGGCGTCGCCCCTCCGTGGTGCGCCGATGGGCGTGGATCGGCGTCGCGGTCACTGGTGCCTTCACCGTCGTGGCACTCGCCGCACTGGCTGTGTCGGCGGTCTCGGCGCGTCCCGACATCACCAACGGCGCCCGACTCGCCAAGGAGGCGATCGCCACCCTGAATGACGGCGACTATGCAACGGCCGCGAACCAGTTCGCCGACGCGTCCAACTCGTTCCGGAACGCCGACCACCGCCTCGGTGGCGTGCTCGCCGCACCGAGCCGTTTCGTGCCCGCAGTGGCGCAGAACGCCACCGCCGCTGCCGATCTTTCAGCTGCTGCTGCAGCAGGAACTGCGGATGCCGCTGCGGCGCTGCGAGCCATCGACCCCGCATCGCTGACCGTCGTCGACGGGACAATCGACCTCGACGCGATCGAAGCGGTGGAGGCGCCCCTGCTGCAGGTGCAAAGTGCGCTCGAGGAGCTGCGGCTGGTGACCGACGATGCCGATTCCCCGTGGCTGCTCGACGCGATCCAAACCGAACTCGCCGATCTCGACGAGCGCCTCGATGAGAACGAACCCCGACTCGACAACGCCATCGCCGCCGTCCAGCTCGCACCGCAGATGCTGGGTGCGGATGGCGAACGGCGCTACCTGATCTTGTTCACCACACCGGCGGAAGCACGAGGGCTTGGCGGATTCACTGGAAACTTCGCCGAGATCACCGTCGCCGACGGCAGCATCGACGTCACCCGGTTCGGACGAACGGGTGAGCTCAATGCCGCGGCTCGCGACAATCGGGCGTCGTGTGCCGATTGCCCAGCTGAGTTCATCGACCGCTACGGACGATTCGGCTTCGACATTGGGCCGGGCGGCACGGTCGGCCCCGGTGCGTGGTCGAACCTCCCGGTTGGCGCCCATTTTCCGTATGTCGCCGAGACCGCCGCCGTGCTGTACCCGCAGAGCGGCGGCTCGCCGTTGGATGGTGTGGCCGTGATGGACCCCTACGTCCTCCAGGCACTCATGGGCTATACCGGCCCGATCGACGTTCCCGAACTCGGCGTGACGGTGCAACCCGCGAATGCCGCCGAGTTCATCCTGCGCGACCAGTACGTGCTCGGCGAGGACACGGAGGTGCGAGTCGAGGCGCTCGACACTCTCGGCCAAGGCGTGATCGAGGGGCTGCTCACTGGAAGCCTGCCAGAGCCTTCAGTGATCGCCGGCGATCTCGGGCCGCTCATCGGCGAGCGGCGGTTGCTCTTGTGGACCGACAATGCCGACGAGCAGGAACTGCTGGAGCGCACCGAATTGCTGGGGTCGATCCCGTCGCTCGGCGACGACGGCGGATTCTCTGTTGCAGTCAACAACTCGGCGGAGAGCAAGATCGACGTGTTCCTCGACCGCGACGTCGATGTGCGGGTCGAGATCGCCGACGACGGAACCCGCCGACTGGTCGCCGACGTGACGCTGACCAACAACGCGCCGTCGTCGGGCCTGCCGCCCTACGTGATCGGCAACAACTACGGCCTGCCGCCAGGCACCAGCCGGATGTTCCTCACGTTCTACGGGCCGCCGGGGCTGATGACCTCGACCCGCAACGGCGAACCCGTCGCGCTCGCCCCACTCACCGAAGCCGGATGGTTCGCGTATGGTCTCAACGAGGAGATCGGGCCAGGAGAGCAGGTTGATTATCGGCTTGAGTTCAAGCTCCCGAATGCCGATGACATCACCGATGAACCGGTCGTGTGGTGGCAACCCCTCGCCGATCGGCGACCATGACGTGCTGTGCCACCATAATCTTCTAGCGTGGTCCTCGCCGATGTCAGTTGATACGCTCCGGCGCGGGCCATCGAAAGGAAACGAATGAAGAAGTTTGCACTCGCACTGATGGCCGCCTCTGCAGCGATTTTCGGATTCGGTGTGGTGGCAGAGGCGCAATACGGCGCCGTCAACGCGATCGTCACAGCGGTTCCGCCCGTGGTCACGCCCGGTGGCCAGTTCCGGACCACCTTCACCGGTTGCACCCCCGGCGAGAGCGTCACGTTCGTGCTCGTGAGCTCCAATGCGAGGGGCGCGTGCACGGGGAGAGCTGCGCTGGGGTCGATCGTGGGTCTGGTGCTTCCGGCCCAGCTGGCAGGCACGGGATCAGCAACCGTCGAGCTGACGGCTCCCGAGGCGCCAGGCGTCTACAACGGCACTGCCACCACGAGCCTGAGTGGGCTCACCGAACCATTCACCATCACCGTCGTACAGGCAGCCGCTCCACCCGGAGGGCTTCCCGCCACCGGATCCGGCGGCATCAGCAACACGATGACCATCGCGGCCGGCCTCTTCGCCATCGGCCTCGGCCTCTTCGCCGTGACACAGCTTCGGCGCCGTCAAGCCGTCGTCGCCTGAACCAGTCGTCATATTCTCCTATGAAGGCGTCGCCTGTTGGCGGCGCCTTCGTCGTTGACGGACACTTGCTGTGAACGGGGCGGAACTTCGCCGACAACTCGAAGAGGCCAATCTCGAAGCCGCACGGGCAGCCGTCGGTCACGTACCGCTCCACGCTGCATCGGTCGAGCAGGATGGCTGGGTCGTGGCACTTGCGGGCCGCAGCCGGGCCGGCAAGTCGACACTGGCGGCGGCTGCGGTGCTCGCCGGATACGGCTACGTCGCCGACGAGATCACCGCCGTCTCGCCGACCGACCTGACGGTGCGACCGTTCCACCGCCCGATCGGGCTCCGCCGGGGTGGCGCAGCGGCCGTCGGCGTCACCTATCCCGAGTCGGACGACGGCCGGTACGACCAGGTGTACCCGTGGGAGGTCGGCGAGAACCGAACGCTGTCACCCGGTGGCACGCTGGTGGGGATCGTGCTCGTCGAGTGGGGCGACGACCACGAACCGCTGCTCGAAGACGTCGCACCCCCACGAGGCCTCGTAGAGCTGTCCCAGCACACCGTGATTCCCGATGACCAGTTGGCGCCGGCGTTCGGCGGGCTCGACGCAATCGTTCGGCGAGTGCCGATCGCTCGGATGCGATATGGGACCACGGCTCAGGGGCTGGACCTCCTGGCCGAGGCCGTGCGGCGCTGGTTGCCGTGAATCAGCGCTCTGCGGATCAGTCGGGTCGGTCGCGCACCAGCATGTTGAGGCCGTCGAGCTGATCGAGTGCATCCAGAAGCCAGGCAGCGACGGCCTCGGGCGTTTCGCCCGTCGCGTCGACCACTTCCGAGATCACGTCAGCAGTCGAGGTGGTGCCGTCGCAGGAGTCGAGCACAAGCGACAGACCCTCGTCGAGTAGGTGCGCTTGCCGCACCTCGGGCACCAGCACGACCAGCTCGGTGTCGAAGTCGGCCACCATCGCTTCGTCACGCTTGCGGGGCATGATCTCCGGCAGCTCGGGGCGCACGCGGCGAGTCGCTACTGCGAAGCGTGGACTGGATCATCCACTTGGCCGGTGGTGTCGATGGCTGGCTCCGTCGACGCATCGCCGAGCACGGTGGTCGGGCTCGTGTAGCCGTAGACGTACTTCTCGGCGTCTTTCGGGTCGAACTGGTTGAGCACGGTGCCGAGGATCGGTGCGTCCACCTGACGCAGCCGATCGACAGCGCGAGTGACCTGGCGGGTGTCCGTCGACGAAGCCGAAACGACCAGGATGACTCCATCGACGATCGAGGCCAACACCAGCGGGTCCGAGACAGGGAGCACCGGCGGTGAATCGAGGATCACCAAATCGACGCCATCGTCGATCGATCCGAGGACTCGCTTCGCCGAGTCACCTGCGAGGAGCTCGGACGGATCCGGGGGCAGGGGACCGGACGTGACGACGAGCAGATTGCTCTCACCAGGGATGCGCTGCGCAACCTTGGGCATCGGTGCTTCGCCGAGCAGCACCGTCGTGAAACCGCTGTCGTTGTCGAGCCCGAAGAAGGTGTGCACCTTCGGCTTGCGGAGATCGCAGTCGATCAGCAGGACCCGCTGACCGGCCCGCGCCGCGGCCACCGCGAGATTCGTGGCCGTTGTCGTCTTGCCGTCGCCGGGACGAGGGCTCGTCACCAGCACAAGCTTCAGGGGTTTGTCGAGCGACATGAACCGCACGCCGGTGCGCAGGTTTCGGTACGCCTCAGCGGACGGCGAGTGCGGTTCTTCGCGTGTGATCAAATGCGCCGTGCCTGCCTTCCAGTTCTTCAGCTGGGGCACGATGGTCAGGTTCGGGAACCCGGAGGCGCGGATGAGGTCGTCCTCCTTCTTCAGCGATGTGTCGAGGTAGTCAACGAGGAACGCAGCTCCCAACCCGATCAGGAGACCGACGACCAGAGCAAGGGTGACGGTGCGCACCGTGTTGGGTTCGTACGGGCTGCCGGGCGGACTTGCGGCATCGATCAGCTGCGCGCCAGAGGTTCGAGCCAACTGCGTCGACACGGCAAGGTTCTCCAACTCCCGTTGGTATTCCTCTCGGCGATTGGCGTCGACGTCACCCGCTTCGATCGCCGCCAGCTGATCTTGGAGCACTGCGATACGGGCCGCGTACTCCCCGACGAGGCTCGTCGTCTGCACCTCGATGTACTGCTCGGCGTACGTGTTCGCCGCGAACGCCGCAGCTTCGGCGCTGGAACTTGTTGCCGTGAACCGGAAGACGTCCGAGCTCTCGCTCGAGGCGACCGTCAACGTGGGCTCCGCCCCGACGATCTCGCGAACCTGTGACCTGAGCGCTGAGCCCGAAGCGGTCTCGAACTCGTTCTCGATCTGGCGGGGGCTCATCACCGCGCCGGTCGTGCCGACGGACGTCGCCGTCGGAGGGAGCCGTACCAGCACGTCAGCGCTCGACCGGTACATCGGCGTCTGCGCCATGCTGAGCAGCCCGGCGACCAGTGCGGTCAGGATGGCCGGGAGGATCACCAACCACTTGCGTCGCCACACGATGGACGCGTAGTCACGAAGCGTCATTTCATCTGCTGCTTCCAACTGGGTCACCTCAGAACGATAGGGCGTCGGCGCGTGTCGGGCCGGGCATTTGAGAGCGGGGGTCACGCGAGAGATCGGGCATGGTGCTCACGAGATCACGTACGACTCGTTGATCACCGTTGCAGGGCCACCGATCGTGCCGGTGACGCGATAGACCGCCGTGATCGTTTGGACGCCCGGAACCCGCCAGACGACCATCATCCCGATGTCGTACGTGTCACCACCCTTGAACTTCTTGTTCTTGTCGTTGCCGCCGAGCGTCTGGACCTCGGCGGTGTTGGTACCCGTGAAGTA
>JANOEM010000170.1:0-3719 GCA_031413195.1 Actinomycetes bacterium | reverse complement strand
GACCAAGGCGGTCTACGAGCAATCAAGCCTGCCGGTCCGCGAGCGCGAGGTCGCGCGCATGCGAATCGCGCAGCTCAACCAATGCATCGTCTGCCTCAACACCCGTGCGGCATCGGCGATGCAACAGGGCCTGACCGACGACCTCTACCAACAGGTCGACTGCTATCACGATGTCGAGGACTTCACCCCACGTGAGAAGCTCGCCGCCGAGTTCGCGGAGCAGTTCGCGATCGATCACACCGCGATCGGCGACGAGATGTGGGCCAGGCTGCACGAACAGTTCAGTGATGTCGAACTGCTCGAACTGACCGTCACGATCGGGTTCTGCGTAGGTCTGGGGCGGGCGTTCAACGTGCTCGACATCGCTCGTGACTTCGACGTCAACTGGAGCCGCGAACCGGCGGCCAAACCAGTCGATCAGTCACCAGCCCAGTCAGCCTGACTGTTCCGGCTGGGCCGACGTGTCCTCCCGCCCGTTGTCCTCCCGCCCGTTGTCCTCCCGATAGTCGCCGAAGGTTCGGTCACGGTCGCTCAACGCTTGCTTGACCCCCTTGGTCGCGAACGTCGCGAGATAGTCCCGTGACGCCGGCTGGTGGAATCCGAGTGCTTGGATCTCGGCCGTCGCGCGAATGCCGGTACGGATGCCCATCGCCTCCATCGCTCGATGCGCCGAGCGCTTGTTCAACGCCAGCAGGTCGCCCGGAATCTTGGCGACTCTCGTTGCGACCGCAAGTACGGCATCGTCCAACTCCTCGGCCGGGAACGCGCTATTCGCGAAACCGGCCGCGACCGCTTCGACACCGGTCATCGAATCCCCGGTGAGTAGGGCTTCCATCCCCCGCCGCAGGCCCATCAACCAGGTCTGCCATTGCATATCTGGCGGCGACATCAGGCGCACGGGTGGGTAGCCGATCGCTGCGTCCTCAGCGACGTAGACGAGGTCGCACGCCGTTGCAAGCTCGGTCCCGCCTGCGAGGCAGTAGCCATGGACCTGGCCGATGATCGGGGTGGCCATGTCCCACATCTCGAACCAGTTGTTGACCACGTGCCGCGACCACCACCCATCGGCCTTGGCAATCGCCCGCTCGACATCGTGATTCGGCGACCCGAGGTCGTAGCCGGCGGAGAAGCACGAACCGCCACCTCGGACGATCATCACCCGGACGTTGCGGTCGGCGTCACCGGCTCGCAGAGCATCGAACAACGCAGAACGCAGCGCGTCGTTGAGCGCGTTGCGCTTCTCGGGCCTGTTCAGCGTGAATCGGCGGACCAGGGGAAGCGGCTCGTCGATGATCACCACATCCTCACTCATCTCGTCGCTCATCTCGTCACTCATCGTGTCTCCTCGTTTTCGATCGGTATCGGGTCGATGTTGTCGGCGGCGTTCAGTTCGGCGGGTGGGCGCACGCCTCGCTTCTCGACCACTGCGGCACCGTGGGCGCGCAGCTGGCAGGCCAGACGTTCGGAATGGTCCTCGGCGCCGTTACGCCAACGAACGCTGCGCAACCCGGCGAGCTCGATCGGTGAGTACGGCTCGAGGCCTGCCCCGTCGATGACCCGGACGACGCAGCGATTGCACTGCGCGTTGCCCTTACAGATCGTGGGCCAGTAGAAGCCGAGACGCTGCGCTCCGGCCATCAGCGATTCGCCCGGGTTCAACAGGAACGTCACGCCGAGCGGCTCCACGCGCACCCGTGCCGTCACCCTGCCGCTTCCCAGTAGGGCGCGCGCAGCGCCCGCTTGTTGACCTTGCCCATCGAGTTCCGCCCGATATCGGCAACGATCTCGACCGTCCTTGGACATTTGTAGTGCGACAGTCGAGCGCGACAGAACTCGATCAACTCTGCGGAATCGGGAGGGTTCGCCGGGTCTGCGGCGACCACGAGGGCGCGCAGTTCCTCGCCCATCTCCGCATGTGGCACGCCAATGCAGCCGACATCGGCGACGCCCGGATGTTGACCGAGCACCTGCTCGGCTTCGGCTGGATAGATGTTCACGCCGCCCGACACCACCATGTCGCTGAAACGGTCGGTGATGAACACGTAGCCGTCGGGGTCGACATAGCCGATCTCACCGAGCGTGAACACGCCCGGCGCGATGTGCGCGGCGGCAGTCTTGACCGGATCGTTCGGGTAGACGATGCCGCGCCCGCTCAGGTCGCGAAAGTACAACCGCCCCTCTACGTTCGGGCCGACCTCGATGTCATCGTCGCCGACGACCACGGCCTGGAACGGCGGGATCGAGCGACCGACCGAACCCGGATGTTCCATCCACTCCTGGCTGGTGATCGAACACGTCGTACCGACCTCGGTCGCGCCGTAGGCATCGGTGAAGACAGGCCCCCACCACTCGATCATCGCCCGTTTCACATCGATCGGACAGACCGCCCCCGTGTGCGCCACAACCTTCATCGACGAGACGTCGTAGCGGGCCTTCACGTCATCGGGCAGCGCAAGCATCCGGACGAAGTGAGTCGGGACCATCACCGCGCTCTCGGTGCGGTACTCATCGATTGCTGCCAGCGTCTGCTCGGCGTCGAAGCGGTCGAGGATCACCGATGGCTTGCCGGCCACGAGCAGCCGCATCCCCGACAGTGGACCCGTGTGATACATCGGGCCGACGACGAGGTGCGTCCCGAACGCGGCGAAACGGTTCAGTTTCAAAGCCTCGACGTGCTCGACCATCGTGGCCCCGCCGGCAAACATCGAAGGCGGCAACTCGGCGCCCTTGGGCAGACCGGTGGTCCCGGACGTGTAGAGCATGTTCGGCAGGGGCTCGACGCTCGTGGGGGGATCCCCCGCCGGTCCAGCGGCGACCCACTCGGACCACTCGAGCACCCGATCGTCGGCCGGGCACCTCCACCCGACGATGGTCGGACGAGTCTTACCGGATGATTCGACGATGTCGGCGGCTTCGATCGCCCGATCGACCGTCTGTGGCCCGACGAACAGGATCGAACTCTCCGAATCGTCGATGATGTACGCCGCCTCGGCCGCATTGAGGTGGAAGTTGACGGGCACGGTCGATGCACCACCGAGAAGTCCGCCGAGGTGAGCGAGCGCCGTCTCGTTGGCGTTCTCGGCGAACACCGCTACCCGGCGACGACGGCCGAGATCGGTCGCCAGCAGTCTGTTCGCGATGCGGTCGAGCGCGTCTCCGGTTTCGGCCCAGGTCAAGGCCTCGCGACCATCGCGCAGCGCGATCTCGTCGGGTCGTGCTTCGGCAAGCAGGCGCGCGAACTCAGGCATCGGTGGTCTCCTGCGCGGCGAGTTTCTCTGCGGTGTTCTGGAAGTCGCCGGACAGATCAGGGGCGCCCTGGTAGTGAACGGCCAGGAACCGCTTCGCGAACAGCCATCCCCCGGGACCGCGAACGTACTCGTCGTCGTAATGGGCGAGGAGTACTCCAGTCTGGCCATCGGCTCGCCGGTACCTCTCGACGATGAACCAACGACCGGCTGCACGATCAGGGTCCGAATCGGTGAACCAGGCATCGCCGTTGTGGACCATCTGGACCACAGCGTTCATTCCTCGCATTGCGCCGACCCACAGGCCGACAATGGCATCCTTGCCCTCGACCCTTCGGCCCCGACCAAAGTCCCAACAGGCATCGTCGGCCCAGCAACCGCCCCACTGGTCGACGTCGCGGTGCACGACCGCATCGGAGTAGCGGTGGACGAGGCGCTGAATGGCCACGAAGTCATCGGCCGATACAGGCGTGG
>JANOEM010000169.1:0-3666 GCA_031413195.1 Actinomycetes bacterium | reverse complement strand
CTAATTCCATTAAAAATTCTTTCACATGCCCAACAAGACCGTTATGCACATCTTTCTCATGCGCATCGTCACCCACTGTTAGAAAGTGAAATTTATATGGATCCTTAATCATTTCTTGGGCTAATTGAGAGGTGGGGGAAGGAAGCCTATCTTTGAAGTTAGTGGTTTTTAGTTTATGGCTGGATTGCCTGCTATAAAGATCAGCTTTAATTTGAGATTGCAGCGCGCGGTATGGCCAGCCATTTTCAAGCGTTTGCTCTGCATACCATTGTTTTATATGGAGTTTATCTGGTTCCAACATTTGGTTTAATACAACATGATGGGTCCAGGTTAATTGGTCAGGCAGCGCCTGACTAAATTGTCCCTCTGGGTAATGCTTGGCAAAAAGACGCATATTTTTAAGGTTGGTTTTAGAAAAGCCTTCTGTATTAGGGAAGCTACGTTGTAGATCACTGGCCAATACATCAAATAATTTATCGCCCCTGCTGAAAAGAAAAAGAGCTCCGGGAAACCAAAAGTAAAATAGCATCATATCACCTATTCCATCCCAATGAATTTTGGAGGAAATGAAGTCGTTTATGATTATTCCGGATCGGAGATAATCATTGTTCCTGTCCCTTACGATGAGACCAGTACATGGATGAAGGGGGCCGATAAGGGTCCGGATGCCATACTGGAAGCCTCTGTAAATCTTGAGTTTTATGATGTGGAAACCGCATCAGAAGCTCATCTGAAGGGTATTTTTACTATGAATCCAATTCTTCAGAAGGACCGCACCGAGGCGGGTCCGTGAGTACCCGATCAGCTCGCGGCGGAGTTCATCCGACGGCGAGCGGTCACGCGCCAGGACCACGAAGGCCTTGATGATGGTCCCCGCAGTCTCGTCGGGCTTGCCGATCACCCCGGTTTCGACGACGGCCGGATGCTCGTCGAGCACCGACTCCACCTCGAACGGTCCGATGAGATGACCGGCGGTCTTGATGACGTCGTCGCCCCGGCCGACGAACCAGTAGTACCCGTCGGCATCGCGCCGCGCCAGGTCGCCCGATCGGTACCAACCGTCGACGAACGTCGCACGGTAGCGATCGTCCTGATCGAGATATCCACGGAACATCGACGGCCACCCGGCCCGCAGCGCCAGTTCGCCCGACGTCTCGGGATCGGTGATCTCGACCGGTGATCCGTCAGCATCCGTCACGAGATCGCCATCGGGTGTCCGCGCCAGCAGCGCGGCCTCGATGCCCGGCAACGGCCGTCCCATCGAGCCCGGACGAACGGGCTGCGACCGGTAGTTGGCGATCATGATGCCGCCCGTCTCCGTCTGCCACCACGTGTCGAGGACCGGGACACCGAAGACGTCCTGGCACCATCGCACGCCCTCGGCATCGAGCGGTTCACCGACGCTGGCGACCAGCCGAAGCGCCCCGAAGTCGTGGGTCGCCGCCAGTTCGGGCCCGAGCCGCTGCAGCATCCGGATGGCGGTCGGGGCGGTGTAGAACACGTTGACCCCATGCCGTTCGAGGATGTGGTACCAGCGCTCGGCGTCGAAGTCGGCCTCGTCGATGATGCTCGTCACGCCGTTGGTCAGCGGCGCGATGATCCCGTAGGAAGTGCCGGTCACCCAGCCGGGGTCGGCTGTGCACCAGTAGATGTCGTCGGGGTGGAGGACGAGCACGAGCCGGCCGGTGAGGTGATGGGTGACCACGGCACCGTGCACGTGCACCGCCCCTTTTGGTGTGCCTGTCGTGCCGCTGGTGAAATGCAGGAGCGCCGGCGTTTCGGGGTCGGTGTAGCCGATCTCGAACGAGTCGGTGCCGTCGCAGAGAAACGCCCCCATCGACACCACGCGCGGGCCGATCATCCCCGTGGTCGAGCCAGCCGTCTGGTCTTCGGTCGCACCACAGATCAGCACGAGTTCGAGGTCAGGCAGTCGGTCGACGATGCCGGCGACCTTGCGCCGGTACAACGTCGGAGTGGTCACCAGGATCCGGATCCGGCCGAGATGGAGCCGTTGCGCGATCGGGTCGGGGCCGAATGCCGAGAACAGTGGCGTGAAGATGCACTGCGCCTTGAGCGCTCCCAGCACGCTCACGTAGAGGTCTGGAATCCGGCCGGTCAACGAGGCCACTCCGGTGCCGGGGCCGAACCCGTTGCGCCGGAGCGCGCACGCGAATCGATCCGTACGCGTGGCGAGGTGTGCGTAGGTCAGGTCGACGGGCTGATCCACATCGTCGGGATCGCGCCCGATCCAGCGCAGCGCAACCTGGTCGCCGCGTCCGGCGCGCACGTGGCGGTCGAGGGCGAGGTCGGCAATGTTGACACCACGCCCCGTGTCGCCGTGCCCGTCGTCGGGGCGCCCGCCGAGTTCGTCCCATGCGCCGTTCCAGTCGAACTGTGCACGGGCAGCGGTGTAGTCGAGCAGCCATGGTTCGACCTTGCGCTGCACGATCATGGCGAGAACTGTTCCAGTGCTCGAAGGGCGTGGGCGGCGTATGTCGAAGCTGGGCCACCGCCCATCAACAGCGCAACGCCGATGGTCTCGTGGACCTGCTCCGGCGTTGCTCCGGCCCGAAGCGCATCGTGCATGTGCAGCGCAATGCAGTCATCGCACCGCTGCACGATGCCGATCGCCACGGCCATCAACTCCTTCGTCGCTTGCGTCAGCGCGCCGTCGGCCACGGCAGACCGGTGGAGTTCCCCGAATCCCTTCATCTGGGCTGGGATGGCAGTCGTCAGATCGCGGTAGCCCTGGCGGAGTTCGGTCCGTTGGGCGGGGTAGTCGTGAACGGTCATGGCCTCAATGGTCCGTCACCACATCACCGGGCGCCAGGGAAGAAGGTCATCGTCGTGGATCGTGCATGACCTTCGGCCCTGCCTCGAACGCGCGGAACGTGACTAGATCAGTGCAATGGTTCGCACGCAACCACGGGAGGAGGAACGCAACAACATGCTGAAAACCGATGATGCGGTGACCCGCCATGCTGCCACGAGCGAACCGGATCCGGGCCGATGGATCGTTGGAATCGATGGATCGGAATGTGCCGCCAATGCGGTGCGTTGGGCTGTTGCAAACGCCGGTGACCGAGCCACCAGCATCGAGCTGCTGACGGCATGGCAGTCGCCGACCGTCGGTGCCTATCCCATGTCGAGTCCGTCGGTGACCGTGTTCGACGATTCCGAACTCATCGCGGCCGCGGCCGACGAAACCGAGGCAGTGGCGGCGCGCTGTCGCGCCGACGTCGACGTTCCGGTCGAGTCGTTCGTGGGCAGGGGAGGGCCGGCCGAAGTTCTCCTCGCCGCGTCGGAGCATGCCGGGCTGCTCGTGCTGGGAAGCCGAGGTCGGGGCGGATTCGCCCGATTGCTGCTCGGCTCGACCAGCACGCAATGCGCCACACATGCGACGGTGCCGACCGTCGTGGTGCCCGGTGACGTGGAGCCGCTCGCCGCACAGCGCATCCTGGTGGGCTTCGACGGCTCCCCGAATGCCCTGGCGGCAGCACGCTGGGCCGTGCAGTTCGCATCGCCGGGCTCCACCGTCGTGGTCGCTTGGGTCTGGGATGCCACGCCGCTCGCCGTTGGCTCGGATGCCTTCTTCTTCCCCGATGCAAGCGATCTTGCAGCGGAGCGGTTCAATCACCTCGTGGAACCGCTCGAGTACCAAGCGGC
>JANOEM010000168.1:0-11650 GCA_031413195.1 Actinomycetes bacterium | reverse complement strand
CATGCGCGGGGCGCGAATCTCGATCGTGTTGCCGTTCTCCCATGCGTTGAAGAAGTGGACGACGTAACAGTTGTCGACGTCGAACCAGCGCACATCGGTGCCTGACCCGCGACGAGGGATGATGCCGATACGGGTCCCGTTGTCGGGCTTCCAGCTCAGCGGATCTCCACCCTGCAGCATTCCGTCGAGATCGAACACGGCGGGTGCGTCGAAGACGATCGCGTAGTTCTCGGTGATGACGAAGTCGTGCATCATGACCGGCGCCGGGATGTCGATCTCGGTGCTGTTCACGAGCTCTCCGGCGGCATTCACCTCGGAGTAGCGCAGGTACGGCGCCATCGGGCTGTATCCAATGAACCGCATCTCGCCGGTGACGGGGTCCACCTTGGGGTGGGCCGTCATCGGGCCCTGGAGTCGACCGCCGAAGTCGTACTCGCCAAGGGTGTTCAGGTCGCGGTCGAACTCCGTTGGCGGCCCGGCCTCGAGCAGGCTGAAGAGATGGCCGGCATGGCGCACGGTGGCCGTGTTCGCGGTGTTCTTGAGCAGGCCACCCTCTTCGAGCACGTCGGGGTCGGGGAACTTGAAGTTACTCATCCCGCCATAGCACGCGTGCCCCCGGGCGCGTTCGGCCAACAACCCCCTCGACTCGATCCAGCGATTCCGGTACCGGGCCTTGCCGTCTTCGAGGTACACCGCGTGCAGCATCCCGTCGCCGTCGAAGGGGTGATACGCCCCCAACGGTGCGAACTGTTGGTTCGGCCCGGTGCGCACGAACATGCCTTGCAGCGCTGCCGGAATCTCACCGATGACTTCGAGGTCGGTGTCATCGCGCTCTTCGAATGTCGGCGCCATCAACCCTTGCAGGAACGGCGTCTGCCACGTATCGGTCTGGGTCATCGTCAGTACCTCCGCACATTCGTGAACCAGGGACTCTGGCCACATCGCTGATGAGACGACACTAATCCCTGGGCCTCCGTTCGGGCATCACCGACCAGAGCGCCGGTTACACGAGTTGCGGGAAGTTTCCCTTGGCGATGATGTACCAGACCGTTGCCGACCACATGATCGTCACCGTGACCCAACGGATGTTGTTGAGCATCATCCATTTCTGCAGTAGCGGGATCAACGTCTCTGTGTCGGCAACTCCGGCCTTGATGATCCGGTTGACGGGGATGATGTGGATCCACCCGACGTACGTGCTTGCGATGATTCCCGCAAGAGCGACGATCGTCGCAACAAAGGTCTGACCGTTCCCCCATTCCGTGATGACCATCACGAGTCCGGAGAAGATCATGATCGGCACGATCACGAGGAAGAAGCGTGTCGCGGCCGACGTGGGGATGATGAAGTGGTCCTGCACGTTGTCGACGTTCATCTTCGACCAGCTCGGATAGAAGAAGAAACGCAAAGACCACATCACCCCGCAGTAGATGGTGGACCCGAAGAGAAAATAGACCACATTGATCGTCAACAGCGTTTCGCGCATGGACGTGACCTCCTGGGAAGGACTCTGATCGTAGCCCTTTTCGGATGGGGTACTGTTCTTGCCAACGCCGCCGCGATTTGGGCAGAAGTCCGTCGACGGAGTCACGCCGAGCCGTCGAGGAGTGATCAATCGTGTCGGAAGCCGAATCCCACCTGTCGTCGTCGGGGCCGATCTTCGCCGGTGACTTCCCTGACGACGACTATGACGTGGTCGTCGTCGGCACCGGATTCGGAGGCTCGGTGTCGGCCTATGAATTGGCCGCCAGGGGGCTTCGGGTGTGCGTGCTCGAGCGCGGAAAGGCGTTTCCACCCGGTTCGTTCGCCCGAACACCGTCGGAGCTTGCTCGCAATCTTTGGGACCCGAGCGAGGGACTGCACGGGATGTTCAACGTCTGGTCCTTCGCAGGCATCGATGCGCTGACGGCGAGTGGTCTCGGCGGCGGCTCACTGATCTATGCGAACGTCCTTCTGCGCAAGGATCCGAGTTGGTTCGTTCAGCATCACCCGTATCGACGCAACGAGACTGAGGCGTGGCCGATCTCCTACGAAGATCTTGAACCGCATTACGACGCGGTCGAGAAGTTCCTCGACGTGCAGACCGTCCCAGAGGCCGCCGACGTACCGAAGTTGGCGGCGATGCGCGAGGCAGCGCAAAGCATCGACATGCTCGATCAGTTCCACAGAGCTCCGCTTGCCGTGCGGTTCCGTGGAGCGGGGGGCAGCTTCAATCCTGGCGAGCCGCTGGCTGACGACGCCTACCCGAGCATTTTCGGCGAGGGCGGCAAGGCGCGCAGAACGTGCCGATTGTGTGGCGAGTGCGACGTCGGTTGCAACGACGGTGCGAAGAACACCCTCGATCACACCTATCTGTCGGCCGCCGCGCACGAAGGGGCGATCCTTTCGATCCGATCCGAGGTGACCTCACTGCGCCGTCGGGCGGGTGGATTCGAAGTCGAGTTCATCGTCCATCACCCCGACCGGGAGGGACACAAGACCGACACCGACAGGCTCGTGCCGCGAGTCCTCAAGGCACGGCGGGTCGTGGTCGCGGCAGGGTCGATTGGTTCCACCTACCTGCTGCTGCGCAATCGGGCGGCCCTCGGAATCGGCTCGCCCGCGCTCGGAACGCGTTTTTGCGGCAATGGAGATCTCCTCGGTTTCATCCTCAATTCGAAGCGCGACGGTGCCCCGTTTCCGTTGGAAGGTTCGCGGGGGCCGGTCATCTCCTCGTACATTCGGTGGCCCGACAAGGTGGACACCGATTCGCCTGGAGACTTCGGGATGTACCTCGAAGACGCCGGATATCCGGCGTTCATGCAATGGTTGGTCGAGGCAACGCAGGTCAGTGCCAGCGTGCGGCGTGCGGCCAACTTCACCTACGCCCGGATCAAGGAACGGTTCACGGGTCAGCGCAAGACAATGCTGTCGGGTGAGCTGTCGCGGCTGCTCGGCGATGGTGTGCTGTCTCGAACATCGCTGCCGTTGCTGGCGATGGGCAGAGACGTTCCGGATGGTCGGCTCTACCTCCGTGACGGCAACTCCAAGTGGTTGGACAGCACCTGGAGTACGAAGACCTCAATTCGCTATTTCGATCATGTGCAGGCACAGATGCGAAAAGTCAGTGATGCGCTCGACGGAAAGATGGAGATCAATCCCCATTACCTGCTCTCTCGCGTCATCACCGTGCATTCGCTGGGTGGTAGCCCAATGAGTGACGACCCCGATCAGGGTGCGGTCGATTCGTTCGGCCAGGTGCACGGTGTACCCGGTCTCTACGTCGCCGACGGCGCAGTGATGCCAGGTCCGGTCGGCGCGAATCCGTCGCTGACGATCGCTGCGTTTGCTCGCTGGATGTGCAGCCACATCGACGCGAACGAGGTGAGCCACGCATGAAGAAGCCAGCCACAGTCCGGTTCACCGAGGAGATGAAGGGCGCTGTCGGGTTCGGCGCGCCGGATCATCGTCAGGGCTATGAGCAAGGCGTGGCCTCGGCATGCCCGTTGATGTTCCACCTCACGATCTCGGTGCACGACCTCGACCGCTTCCGCGATGATCCCGATCACACTGCTCCCGCCGTTGGTTGGGTGCGCTGCCCGCCGTTGAGCGATGTCGACATGCGAGTCGAAAAGGGCGTCTTCAATCTGTTCGCCGTGGGCTTCGCCGACAACCGACTGACGATGCGCTACCGATTGTGGTTCCGTGACTGCGCTGGTCGGCCGCTGACACTGAGCGGCTACAAAGACGTCGGAGACGACTCGGGTTTCGACGTGTGGAGAGATACCACGTCGCTTGCCGTCAACCTCCTCACCGGGCATGTCGAGGAACCCCCGCCGACTGCCGACGGGCAGCCTCCCGCGGATGATCCGGCGCTGATTCGGGCGCGCGGCTTGCTCGTGATCCGGCCTCAGGACTTTGCCAAGCAATTGACCACCTTTCGCGGCACGGTCGGCGGTGTCGGGCGGTTCGGCTGGATGTTCGTCGCCAACCTGTGGCGCACCTACAGGGGACCCGACCGTCAGCACCCCAACAGTCAGCACCCCAACAGTCGGCACAGGAAGTCCTGATGGTCGCAGCGCCGGGGGACACGATGTCCCGACTCAACAAGCACGGCACTCTTCATTTCGATCCGCGCCGTCCGGTGAAGTGGTTCGATCCTCTGGTGCTCGCCAGGACCGGTTTGCAGGTGATCCTGTCGTCGGTTTTCGAGCGGTTTGCCGACAAGCGCGAGATCGAGGGCGCAATCGATGCACCGCTGATCGACGTCAGCGGGAGCGACGAGGACTTCTGGATCGACTACATCAGCGACACGGGCGATGGCTTCGACGCAACGGCAACGATGGCGTGGATGCTGGCCAAAGATCAACTCGATGTCGATGGACACACCATGCCCCGAGGATCGCTACTGGTATTCGGCGGCGATGAGGTATACCCATTTGCCTCGATCAGCGAGTACGAAAACCGACTCGTCGGTCCGTACCGGGCCATGTTCCCGCACTCGGATCCACCAAGTCCGCTGGTGGTTGCCATCCCCGGCAATCACGATTGGTACGACGGCCTGACGGCCTTCATGCACGTATTCGCCCAGACGCGACCGGAGCCGACGCGTCACGACCAGACACGACCCGTTCAAGACCCCGTCACGTCTGTCGCCGTTGAGAGCACGTCGGGGCGATGGATCGGCGGATGGATCACCGCGCAGCGGCGCAGCTACTTCGCAGTCCAATTGCCCAACCGGTGGTGGCTGTGGGGAATCGACGTCCAACTGGACACCTACATCGACAATGCTCAACTCGCGTACTTCGGCGAGATGGCCAAGCAATTGCACGAAGGTGATGGCGTCATCCTCTGCTGTGCGAGGCCAACCTGGGTGCACTGTGGCAAGTCCGACCCCGAGGCGTATTCCGTACTCGACTTCTTCGAGCGTACGATCATCCGTCCAACCGGCGCCAACCTTCGGCTGACGTTGACCGGCGATCACCATTCCTATGCCCGATACGAATCCGACGATGGGGAGCACAAGCTGATCGCAGGCGGAGGGGGAGCGTTCCTCGATGCGACTCACCATTTTCCGACTGAACTGAACCTGCCGCCGCCGGAGTCGAACGACCGTGGGAAGAGCCCGACTCGGACCTTCAGTTTGGTCGAATCGAGCCTGTACCCGAGCGCAGCGCAGTCACGGATCGAGGCGCGCAAGTCCGCGAGGGTGCTCTGGCGCAATGGTTGGCGCTTCCTTGCGATGGTTGCTGCGTTCTACGGTCTCTGGGCCTTGACGATCCCGCGGCCATGGGACTCGTCGTCGATCGCGCTCTGGCTGGGTGTGGCGTTGCCGTTCTGATTCTGATCGGGCTCACCCACGAGGCGCACGTCGTACGGAAGCTGGTTGCGATACCGCACGCAGCGCTGCACTTCGTTGCACTGATCGGGCTGTTGCGATTGTTCGAGAGATGGTTTGATCGACCGTGGGCGTTCGTGTTCGTCGCACTTGCCGGCTCAGTAGCAGGCGGGCTGATCCTCGGTCTTTATCTGTTTCTCGCCGACAAGGTGTCGATCAACACGAGCGAGCTCTTCGCTGCGCAGCGGCTCGAGACGTTCAAGTGCTTTCTCCGGATCAAGGTTGCGTCCACCGGTGATCTGACGGTGCACTCCATCGGGGTCGACCGGGTGTTCCACCGCTGGCGTCTCCTCCCGGAGGAGCCGAATCGGCCGCTGCTTGCACCCGTCGGCGACACAGCCGCCATTTCGCTGCATCTGATCGAACCACCGATCGTGATCGGTCGCAATCCCGGACAGGCAGGCGTACTTCCATGAGCACAACGGGTTCCACGACGGCGACTCACACCGATGTCATCACCGTCATCGCAGACGACGGAACTCACCTCAACCTCCATCACGTGATCGGTGAGAAGCCGGCCGAGAAAGGTCCAGTCGTCGTGGTGCACGGAGCGGGAGTTCGGGCGAACATCTTTCGACCTCCCGGCCGACCGAACCTCGTGGACGTCCTGATCGACGACGGTTGGGACGTTTGGTTGGAGAACTGGCGCGCCAGCATCGACCTGACCCCGAATCGTTGGACACTCGATCAAGCGGCGGTCTACGACCATCCTGCGCTTGTCCGGACCGTGCTCGCGGAGACCGGTGTCGACTCATTACCCGCGATCGTGCATTGCCAGGGTTCGACTAGCTTCGCGATGTCGGCCGCTGCCGGCCTCTTGCCGGCGGTGACCACCATCATCTCGAATGCCGTGTCCCTGCACCCGCGAGTGCCTGGTGTTTCCAGCTTCAAGATCCAGGCCGCTACTCCCGTGATGCAGAAGCTGACGCCGTACCTGAGCCCACGATGGGGGCTGGAAGCGCCGACGCTGGTTTCGAAGGCTGTCGTCGCGGCGGTACGGATGACCCATCACGAATGCGACAACATCGTCTGTCGGATGGTCAGCTTCACATACGGAACCGGATTTCCCTGCCTCTGGTCACACGAGAACCTCACCGAGGAAACGCATGACTGGATCGACGGCGAGTTCGCCGAAGTGCCGATTGCGTTCTTCGAACAGATGGCAAAGAGCATCCGTCGTGGGCACATGGTCAGCGTGAGCGGGCTCCCGCAACTGCCGAAGTCGTTTGCGGCCGGACCGCCCCAGACCGATGCTCGGTTCGTGCTGTTCGCCGGACGGGACAACAAGTGCTTCCTGCCCGACAGCCAGGAAGCGACCTTCGAATTCTTAGAAGGCCATCGTCCCGGCTATCACGCACTCCACGTGTTGTCGAACTACGGACATCTCGACCCGTTCCTCGGCCGAAATGCCCACTTTGATGTTTTCCCCCAAATACTGCAGGAGTTGTCAGGATGAGCCTTCCCAAACGCCAGAATCAACAGATCGGCCGCCACGCCCTGGTTGACGGCATCCCATTCGTGATGCCCGTCAACTCGCAGGACTCGCCGGCGCTGATGGTCGGCTTCACGTGCGATGGTGACGCGGCCCAAGCGCTGCTGCCCGGCAACGAACTGCACGCGGTGCGGCTCCCCAACGGTCGCGGTCTTTTCATCGTCACGGTGATCGACTACCGCACTACCGACATCGGTCGTTACGTCGAGTACAGCATCGCGCTGGCGTGCACCATGGGTGCTCGCGCTCGCGGCCTCCTCACGGCCGTTGCGCGGATGAAGCATTCGGGAACGGGGCAGTTCGTGTGGGACCTTCCGGTGAGCTCGCTCGTCTCGGTCAAGGGTGGGAAGGGCATCTGGGGTATGCCGAAGCACCAGGCCAACCTCGATTTTCGGGTCGACACGCACTCGATGTCGAGCCAGTACGACCTCGACGGAAGTCTGTGCATGCGCATCACTGTCGATCGACCACGAGGACCGAAGGTGCCACTGAACAAAGTCGGCGCTGTGAACTGGTGTCAGTTCCGCGGGCTTCTGATGAAGTCATCGATCTACTTCTCCGACCGAGCCGAAGTTGCGATGGGCCCGTGGGCGAAAGCGCAGCTCCTCATCGGTGATCACCCGCGAATGGAGCCGCTGCGGACACTCGACTTGTCGAGCAAGGCGCTGTTCACGGCTTGCCTGCCCCACTCCAAGGGTGTCTTGGACGACCACTTCGAGTCGTGGTACCTCACGTCCTCGAGCAAAGTCGAGACTGGGGGCGGATGGGGCGGCGACGGGTTGGACACCGTCTTCGGATTGCCGAACAGCACCGACTGGCTCGATCCGCCATCGGCCGCCGGCCGTTTGCAAGGACAACCGTCATGAGCGATCCCGCCACGACGAGGCCGAGATCGGAAATGACGCCGGAAGTCGACACGCTGCAGAAGGCGGCGATCACGATCGGTGCAGCAACGGCAGCCTCGGGACTTGGCCTGATCGTCGCTCCGCGGCTTGTTCTACGGATTCTGGGCGCCGGACGCGTTGAGCCGGCGCCGTTCCTCTTCCGCATCATCGGAATGTTCATGACCGTGTCCGGTGGTTTGCTCGCCGATGGGGCGCGGGTCCCGCGCGAAGCGAGGGTAGCGCTCCGGTGGGCGATGGCCGCCAAGGTCGGGGCTGCAATCGCTGTGTACTCGGGCGTTCGGTCCAATCGGTTCGGCAAGCAAGCCCTGGCTCTCGCCACGTTCGACGCATCGGCCGCGGCGCTGGTCGCTGCGGTCATTGTCCGGGACATGTAGCCCGATGGATGTCGAGCCGCAACGAGCGCTGATTCTTGCCGGAGGGGGTATTCGCGTTGCGTGGCAGGCAGGGGTCGTTCAAGCACTCGACGAGGCCGGTCTTGCGTTCGCCCACGGCGATGGCACCTCGGGCGGCATCTTCACGCTCGGCATGCTCATGTCCGGCGTGCCACCGGCCGATCTCGGCCGACGCTGGCGAACTCTGCGAATCCGACGGTTTGTCTCGTTGCTGCCTATCCGGAGCTACATCAGGCTGCCCACAAACTGGTCAGCCGTCGGCGCTGCGAACGGAATTCGCACGAGGGTGCTTCCGCATCTCGGCATCGAGTTGGAACGAATCCGGACCTGCAGCACCATGTCGGGAACGTTCAACGTTGCCGACTTCGACGAGAAGCTGTGCATCGCGATTCCGAACTCCGAGATCGATCTCGATCGCCTCGTCGCAGGCGTGTCGCTGCCGATCTTCATGCCGGCCGTGCAGAGTGCCGGGCGGACGTGGACCGATGCTGTATGGATCAAGGACGCGAATCTGCTCGAGGGGGTACGGCGCGGCTGCGACGAGTTGTGGCTGATCTGGTGCATCGCAAACACCCCGCTATGGGGCAATGGTGCTCTGGAGCAATACGTGCACATGATCGAACTCTCGGCCAACGGCGCGCTCTTTGGCGAGCTCGCGCAGATCGCTGACATCAATGCGCGACGCGCTCTCGGCGAGGCCGTGATGGGATCGACGAAGCCGATCGTCCTGCACGTCGTCCGACCCGATCTGCCGCTGCCCCTCGACCCGGATTTCGTCGCCGGCCGGATCAGCGCCGAGGCGTTGGTCGCGATGGGATACCGCGACGCCTGGCGCTACCTCGACTCACGTTCGCCAAGGGGAGTAGCGCTGGACTCTTCGGCGACGAAGATGCGTGTGGCCCCGCTCGGGTGTCGGATCAGCCTGCGAATCAGGGGGTCGCTCCGCGGGGCCGGCAGGGATCGAACCCGATTCGTTGCATCGTTCGTCATCGAGTTGTCCGATCTCGAGCGATTCGTCGCGCTACCCGAGGCGGGCGTCGACGTCGTCGGGGGCATCGACAGCGTCACGTGGGGTTATCGGCCCATCGTCCGCGGTTCGGCCAAGATTGCGCCGCTCGCCGACGGGCGTCAGATCGAGATCAGGGCAACCATTCGTGTCGACGGTGCGCCGACGGAGATCACGTTGAGCACCACGATCCCAGCAGATCGTGGATCCTCGCAACGCTGGAGAACGGCACGACGTTGGAGCGTCCGCTGTGTGACCGCCGGCGACGTCTCTGAGGGCAGGGCTTCCGTCGCCTGGTCCGACGTGATCCGCCTGGCGTTCATGTTCGAGCCGTCGGGAGCCCACACACTGGCGGACCGCCTTCGCGCTCTCCGGATGATGGTCAAGTTCCTCCGTCGTCGAACCTGATCGGGTGGGGTCAGCGGTAGGTGAGATCGAGTTCGAGGTGTTCTAGGCCGCGCAGGATGATGCTGCGGCCGTAGCGCAGCGACGCCTTGTCCACCACTGAGATCGTGTCGATGTGCGCCGCGAGGGTTCGCAGGGCCGTCACGGCTTCGAGACGAGCGAGTGCAGCGCCGAGGCAGAAGTGAATGCCGTGGCCGAAGGCGATGTGGTTGCTGAGGCCCGGTCGGTCGGGGTGGAACTCCTCGGGATCGGCGAAGACTCGGTCGTCGTGGTCGGCAGAGCCGTACATCACCCAGATCGTCGAACCGGCGGCGATCTGGGTGCCGGCAATCTCGGTGTCGGTGGTGACGATGCGGAACAGACCCTGGTTGGGGCTCGCCCAGCGCAGGCCTTCCTCGACCACCACAGCCGCTCGGGATGGGTCGGCCTTGAGCCGTTCCCATTCCTCGGGATGCTCGGCCAACTGCACCATCAGGTCCGCGAGCAAGCTGGTGGTGGTCTCGCTACCGGCCACCTGGATCTGGCGGATGATCGAGAGCATTTCCGCCATCGTCAACCGACCGCCCTCGACACCGTCCTCGGGGGTCAGCTCGGCGTTGAGCAGGTCAGTCAGGAAGTCGTCGCGCGGATCCACCCGCCGAAGCTCGAGTTCGCCGGCGAAGTACTGCTGTTGTTGGACGATGTCGCGTTCGGCGGCGAGCCGCTCGTCGTCGCTGATGGTGCGCCCGATGGCAGCGACCGATGAGTCGGCCCAGCGCTTGAAGTCGTCCTGGCGAGTGTCGGGTACTTCGAGGATGACCGCTACGGCGCGAACGGGTAGTGGAACCGCGAACTTTGCCATGAAGTCAACTCGTGGGGCTCGGTCGAGATTCGAGACGAGTTCTGTGCAGATGGCCTGAATCTCCGGCCCCAACAGGTTGACCCGTTTTGGCGTGAAGGCCATCGAGACGAGGCGTCGATAGCGAGTGTGCGACGGCGGGTCCTCGGTCAGCATGGTCGAAACGTTCGGCCAGCCCTCGGCGACGACCGCCTTCAAGCGGGTGAGCAGCTCGGGTGAAGGCTTGGCCGCTGGCGTGCCGAAGCGGGAGGAGAAGGTCGTTGGGTCGTGGAGAATTCTCTTGATGTCCTCGTGACGGGAGACGGCGAAGATTCGTTCGCCTGATCGACCGAAGGGTGCTCCGTCGAGTTCGAGGACGGGTGCCCGGTCGCGCATCGCCCGGTAGCTCGGGTATGGGCACTGCGCGACCGCGTCGTCGGATGTGTCGAAGGTCGGCGTTGCGCTCGTCTCGAGCGCGCTCACCTCGCCAGCCATTCGTCGAGGAGGGCGTGGAAATGGCGGGGCTTGGTCTCTTGATAATCGGCGAACGTCACACCTGGTTTGATCATCGCCTCGAGTCCGGCCTGGACCTGGGGCACGTTGTAGACGTCTTGGTTGAATACCCGCCCCAGCATCCCGAGCTCCGTTGCAACGGTCCAGTCCTCGTCATCGCCGAGCCAGTGGATCGGTGCTGCGGCGGGGCGTTCGCTGCCCGGGAACGGCGACAGGAACATGCACTCCATGATCGACCGCCGATGGTCGTTGCCGAAGGGCCGAAAGCGGTAGACGATCCGGTTGTATGCGCCCCACGGATGAAAGTTCGGAAAGACGGTGTAGTAGATGCTCTCGGTCAGTTCCGCGTCGCAGAGCTCATCGGCGCGATCGCCGATCGCCGGACGCAATGCTGCCCGCGCGGCTTCGGCGCCCATGTGGCGGGCCGTTTCCCCGCTCGGCACGATCTGGCGTGGCGCTTCGTCGAGGTTGCGATCGGTCATCGCATCGAAGATGTCCTGTTCGGTCGGCACCCAGTTGAGGTGAGGGCTCGGAACACCGTTGGGCGTGATCGCCCGACTGAAGTTGCCGAAGACGTCATATTGCGAGATCGCGTCGCCGAGACTCGGCAGGAGCTGAGGGTGAGTCGCGACGACGTGATAGGCCT
The DNA here is from genome assembly GCA_031413195.1 of Actinomycetes bacterium. Taxonomy (GTDB): domain Bacteria; phylum Actinomycetota; class Acidimicrobiia; order Acidimicrobiales; family Ilumatobacteraceae; genus WLMZ01. The sequence continues at coordinate 97 of JANOEM010000168.1, read as the reverse complement.
CCATGAACGCTTCCTGGGCGACCTTCCAGTTGCAGTTCATCACCTTGGCGACGTGGGCCTCCTTGTAGCGCTCCTCGAGCGGCCACCGATCGAAATG
>JANOEM010000167.1:0-7054 GCA_031413195.1 Actinomycetes bacterium | reverse complement strand
GTCCGGTAACCAGGATCTTGAAGACCTGACTCACGTTGTCCCACCGGCGAGCATCGACGCGTGGCTCTGCACCACCGTGCGCAACTCGCGTTGGTCGACGCGTGTCGACGCGAGCAGGGCGAGCACCCGTTGTGTCCCGATCGGCCACACCAGCAGGAGGCCGGCGTCGTGGTCGACGACGAGCTGATGCAAGCTGTTCCCGCCACCCATCGCAGCCAGTTGCTGCGCAAGGCCGACGGCGGCGGCGAGTATCGCGGGATGCGACGCTTCATCATCCATCGAGGTGCTGCGTGAGAGGCCGAATCCGTCGACCGATGCAAGCAGTGCGCCGCGTACGCCTTCGACCTGCTGAATCAGCTCATCGAGCACCTCGATCATTGGCGTCGACCTCGAGATGGTCGCCGCAAGAACGACGGTTGGCGGTGTCACCGGAATTGTCCAGTTCTCGGAAATCGCCGGTGGTCGGGGCGGCACGAACCCACCAATGAACGACGAGGAATCGTCCGCAACTGCCTTGACCTGTTCCATACAGATCTCGTATCGGCACTCGGAGCGTCTTCTTGAGGTCTTTCTGCCAAGCTCCGCGGCGTCCCATCAACTCGCGCCCGAACTGTTCGACGTCGATCTCGTCGAGCACGACGGGAAGCGGGTGATCACTCTGAATGGCCCGGCGACGCCACTCACTCGTGACACTGTGCTGGAAGCGATACGTCGATGGTCGACGCACGACACATCGGTCGTTGTCGCCGGGCTGAACGGACAGCTGCGACCACGGGCACCTCGCTGCCGACGGACACCCATGGAGTCTCGAATCACGTTTCCCCTGCTCAGCAGGCTTTTCGTGAATTTCCATGGACGCCCGTGGACGTACCGGCGAAAGGCGTGGGATTCCGCATGCGTCTGAGTATGTCCTGGTCAGAGCACTATACGAATCGCAGAGTGCCGATTTGAGAGTAACCGTGAGACTAACGGACGAGGTGAAAGTCGCAGCCGGCGCGAAACTGACCGGTCGAACCTGCGTCAAGGACGGGTGATCGACAGTGAGGACCCCCTCGGTCGGCACACTGGCGTTACGGGCGCGGATGTGTTCGGCAGAATCGACACGAATGCGTCTTGCGCCACCGGTGGAACGAGGGCAAGCTGCGCAGGTGACGCGGCCAACTGCGATTGAGCTAACTATCTACGTCACTGCTCTCGCATGGTTACTCCTGGCGACGGTCGGGTTACACAGCCAGGGATGGACGAAGTGGACAACCACGAAGGAGGCCGGATTGCCCGACTCCCTCGTTTGCGGTCGCCTCACACCGTCGTATCCAACATTCGGAGGAAGCTGCGAGGTGCCGAGCCACACCGCCTACGGTCTTGCATTCACAACGTTGACTCTGCTTGCGCTGGCGCTGCTCGGCATCTTGAATCGACGGCGTCTACCCATCCGCTGAACACTTGCGCTACGCCTGGGCGCCAGGCGCAACGTGATTGCCGCCGGTGATACTGCGGCGCCACGCTTGGGCCGAAGCCGAGCACCCCCAACGGCGCCGGCGGTGTGATTACGCAGCGCGTTATCGAGTATCCCGACTGGCACCTAGAGGCGGGGCGAGTCGTCTGCCTCACGTTGGTCATGCAGTACGGCGTCAGCCTCGCGTGGCGACCTGAGCGTCCCCGACGTCTGTGAGGGCGACATCGAGCAGCATGGAGTGCCACTGCTTGTCAGTCGGTCAAGTTGGACTCGGCGCGACGCTTGATGCACTGCGCGACACGGTCGGCGCGTGTGGACCGATTCCTCCATGTGCTCAGATTCGACTTCTGTACGGCAAAGGCCGTAACGCAATGGCCATCGAGTTCTGTGATGGTGAGACCGCCGTAGCCGGGGACGCAATCGGCGACCGTGGCCCACGAGATCCTCGTGGTCGTGACCACGTTGCGCACAACAATCTCGTCGCGGTACAGCAGGATCCGAGGATGGACCGTCGTCCACCACACCCCCAGACACAACAGCGAGACCATGGCGGCGAGCGCCACGCCGTCACCCACTCGCCCCTCTCGCAGGCCCCATGAGACTGCGAGAGCAACCAAGAGCGAGCACGTAACCATCGTCGTCCAGCCGAACAACCGAGCAAACCAGCTCGTGCGGATCACGCAGCGATCGCTCTGGTGTCGCACAGCGCGCATTCTGCGACGTGCAGCCAGCAGCGCACAACCGCCGCATCAAGAATTCAGCTTGCGTTCACCCGAACAACGCATCATCGTGTGCGCGAACAGGCGCCCTCGCCCATCCACTGGGCGGTCCCGGAACGCTGGCGGACGAACTCCTGTGATTCCCTTCGAGCAAAAGCTGGCACGAAGGCTCAGGCCTCACCTCCCTGTGATCGGTCAGCGTCAGAACCAGATTCGGGAGGTCGATCATCCCGGTGCAGAAGGAGGCGGGCAAAGCGCCGCCAACCTCTGCTGACCCCGTGACGACGGAAGTCGTCGTTCAACAAGTAGCCAACCTGCAATGCAAGAACTTCAGCGGCGAGGAAGAGAAATGCTGCGAGCCATGTGCTCCCAACTGCCAACAGCACGACACCGGCCATTGGAAGAGACAGAGCGAGTGAGGCCAACATCGAGAGCTCCAAGCGATTCTGGGTCTCCTCTTGCATGAGCACTGTCCCTTGTTCGAAGAGTCTGCGGACGATCATGTTGTCTCACCGTGAACTCATTTCAACGATCGAAGTTGCAGCCCCTCAACCACCGGTCAGAGGCGGCTGCCGAAGTGCAGTGCTCGGCTTGGGCCGCAGTCGGTCATCGTGACACCCGTGTCGGCAGTGAATATGTGTGCCGAAGTGTGCGTGTGTCGCGACAGGCGCTTCCGATCAGGTGGAGCCAAGGTGTCCGAGTGGTGAACGTTGCGTGGATTCCGATGACCGATTGGATTGTGGTGCCACGATGAGCCGATGCGAATCTTCGGACCTCGGGAGCTACTCGCATCGATCGGGCTCGGCCTGAGCGCGGTCGTGATGGTCGGCTGCGGAAGTGCGAGCAACTCCACATCGGTGGTGTCCTCGCCGGTCTCCACGGCGGACGTCACCGTCGGGGCCGTGTCGCGTTTCGTGCTTCCGGAGTCCGCGTCGATGTCACTACTTGACGCGCAGGTTGCTGGAGCGCCGGATCCTGAGCTCCTTGCGGGATTTGCATTCTCCGCTGAGGGGTCGCCGGATGATGACGAACAGCCACAGGAGGGCATGCTCTTGCTTGATGCGAGCGGCGCTCCGTTCGAGGAGATGCGAGCGCGCGGCACCGAGATCGATGTTGCCGGTCGAACGTTCTGGTGGCTGTCCGAGGGGGAGAATCAACGGATCTATGCCGGGCCTACCACAGCGGGGGCAACGATCGGCATGATCACGCTGAACGTCGACGAAGGCACGGCGCTCCAGTTGCTGGCGACAGCGGAATGGTCCAACGGTGAGGTGTTCTTCGATGGTGAAAGGGTGCCTGCGGGGTGGGTAGAGACCGGCAGCGCGCGCAGCGTGGGCCAGTTCCTTGCCGGAGCGACCGGAAGTTCGACACCTACAGACGGCACCCGATCGCTGTACGGGGATCCTGTCGCGACACCGACTCCGACCTTGGAGAACTTCACCTACGGCTCGAGCGTCGTTCTCGCGACCTGGCCCGTCCAAGGACAGGATCCGGTCAGCGAGGCACGGTACAGCCTCGACGATGAGATAGAAGTCGAGGTTCGACGACACGACGGTACGACCACGACCGGCTTCGCCACCCCACCAGACAGCGAGTTCGTCGAGTTCGTCGTGTGGCACGACGGTGCAACCTGGCTCGCGCTCTCTCGCGCCGTAACTGGAGATCTCACGATGCTCATCGACCTCGCCGCGACAGTCAGGCCGGCAAGCGTCGACGAGATCGCCAGACTCGACGCGCTCGCCACCGGCTGAAGCGGTCAGGAGGCCACCCCCCAGCAGCTCAACGGATCGGGATTATCTCGTGTCACGTAGGGGCCGAAGTCGCACGCCGTGGCCACGCCCGGGATGGTGATTCTGCGTGCTGCTTATGTGCGGTTCGTCAGGTTCTCGCGGCCGGTTCCACGGTGGCGGACCCGCATGTTCAGTCTGGGTTTGAGTCGAACGCAAGCTGCAGTTGTCGCAGGAGTCCGACGAGCTGTTGCTGTTGGTGGGGGCTGAGGGCTGCGACGATCTTTCGTTCATTGTCAGCGTGGTCGGTGACTGCGGCATCGACCGTGACGCGTCCACTTTCAGTGAGCGTGACGAGCACTTGACGTCGATCGTCTGGGCTCTTGGCCCGCGTGACGAGACCTCGTTGTTCGAGCCGGTCGAGGCGGTTCGTCATAGCTCCGGACGTGATCATCGTCGTTTCGAGAAGCTGACCCGGCGTGAGGCGATGTGGCTCACCGGAGCGCAGCAGCGTAGCGAGGACGTCGAATTCCCATGACTCGAGGCCGTGACTGGCGAAGACGTTCTCAAGCAGCGGGCGGATCAGTTTGTCGAGGCGTGTGAGTCGACCGATGATCGCCATTCCGGATGTGTCGAGGTCTGGCCGCTGCACCTTCCATTGATCCGTGATGTGGTCGACACGATCGGATTGCACGACACAAGCCTACTCATTCTCTTGACATGAAGATAATCAGCGATAGAGTTCTCTTTATGTCAAGAGATATTGATTTGCGGTCCAATTCGACCACGATCAGCCACACCCCGACGGGCGCATCCTGGCGAGCATCGGCACACACGGCGCTGACTCCAGCGGTGTGGGGAACGACCTACATCGTCGCGACCGAGTTGCTCCCCGCCGGACGGCCACTGCTCGCAGCGGTCGTACGTGCGTTGCCCGTCGGGATCGCATTCATGCTCTACCGGCGCTGTCTGCCCGTGGGGGCGTGGTGGTGGCGCGCAATGGTGCTGGGCCTGTTGAACATCGGGGCATTCTTCGCGCTGCTCTTCGTCGCAGCGTTTCGGCTCCCTGGCGGTGTCGCGGCGACAGCCGGGGCGCTCCAACCACTCGTTGCGGCCGGAATCGCCTCGGTCGTGCTGGGCGAGGAATTCACAAGACGAATCGCCCTCTCCGGGACCCTCGGCGTCACCGGAGTTGCCTTGCTCGTCCTGGCACCTCAGGCGTCACTGGACCCCATCGGTGTTGCCGCCGCCATTGCAGGCACCGTGTCGATGGCCACCGGCGTCGTACTCACCAAACACTGGGGTCGCCCCGTCGACCTCATCTCCTTCACCGGATGGCAACTCACCGCCGGCGGACTCGCGCTTGTGCCCATCATGATCCTCGCCGAAGGAATCCCCAACGAAATCACACCGACGAACGTTGCAGGCTTCGTCTGGCTTGCCGTTGCCGGCACCGGACTGGCCTACGCCAACTGGTTCCGAGGAATCCAACTGCTCCCCGTGTCCGTCGTCAGCTTCCTCGCGCTCCTCAGCCCGCTCGTCGCGACGATCGCAGGATGGATGCTGCTCGATCAGACCCTAAGCATCCCGCAGTTCTTCGGCGCCTCGCTCATCCTCGCCGCCGTGATCATGTCTCAGCGCGCACCACGCACCCACCAACCTCGAACCGCCACATCACATCCAGCGCTTGCGGCACGCCCGCCAACAACCTGACCGTGCTCCTACGGATACCCGTAGGTCTGAGGGCGACACGTCATTTCGTTGCGTCACGAAAGAGCCGCTATCGGTCGGTCAGGGCGAGAGCCGGCCCGCGATTCTGCGTTTCGTGGTGTTCGCCCGCACTACGGCGAGATCGACCCGTCGCAACCTGGAGCTAACGGTGTCGGAGATAGCGAATCGTCACACCGCCAGCGTCGTCGAGTACGAGGGTGGCTTTGGTGGCCGGGTCTCGAGGCGCCTGCGAGCATCCACGAAGCACTCAGCGTGATCTTCGACGCTGACGCTCCCACGCAACCGTGAAACTGTGGCGTCACGCTCGGGCCGTGGTGCGGCGCGAGTTCCTTCGGCGCGACCGCGTTACGGGGCGGGCGTTATCGAGTGCCCCCGAACGGCACTTGTGGGGCAGCGTTACGCCCGAGTTCCTCGATCAGGCTGCGATCCGACTGGCCGAGACGATGTCGACACCGATGATCATCTCGTGGCCGATGTCCGTGCGATGTGCTTCAAGACGGGCCGCGCACGAGTCCCGAAAGCGTTCACGATCGGCGCCGTCGAGGGCGTCGAGCCGTATGCGGCCGCCATGGGACGCCTGCCAGGCGATGAACTCGTCGACGTCGCGGAACACGAACCGCTCCTCGACCTGCGTTGCCACCGAGACCGTGTCGAAGCCGACGTCGCGAAGGGTCTCGATAAGCCCGAGCGATCGTGAGACCGGGCTCGGGAGGCCCGGTGGCGTTCCAAGTTCTTCGTAGACCTCCCCGAGCCATGGGTAGGTACCGGACCCGGCGGTGAAGACGGATGCGACGAAGCGACCACCCGGTGCCGTCACACGATGAACCTCGGCGAGCGCCAGGTCCGGGTTGGGGAAGAAGAACACTCCGAATCCACATGTCACGAGGTCGAAGGCCGCCTTGTCGAACTCGAGCTGCTCAACATCCCCGACGTAGAGGTCGGCGTCGACCCCATCGGCCCGAAGTTGATCGACCATGCCCGGCGCCAGGTCCACGCCGACCGGCCTCATCCTGAAGTCGCACCGACGGAGGAGTTCCCGTAGGACCGCACCGCGACCGCATGCGACGTCGAGTGTACGGTCGGACTTGGCCGGACTGGCGACATTCACGAGGTGCTTGGCGAACGTCTCGAAGTAGGGCATGACGGTGTCGTAGCTCGTGGCGGCGGCGGAGAACCCCGATGCGATTCGACGCTTGATCCCGTCCGTCTCGTCTGGCGTCACGTCCATCAATGTAATGCGCAATGTGAGGTCGAGGTCGCCCGCGACGCGAGCCCGCGATCATGCTCCCGACCGCCGGGTCGGTGACGCGATTACGTGACGCGAGAGTTGGGCCGCAGTGCGGCGGTCATCACGAGACCTCCGACGGATTATCGAGCGTCGTTACCGAGCACCTGGGCGACGACGCTCGAGTGGTTGCGTC
>JANOEM010000166.1:0-2993 GCA_031413195.1 Actinomycetes bacterium | reverse complement strand
TCTTGAGCGATCCCTTGGCGATGCGCTTGATGATGGGGAGCTCGCGTTCCGCGGCGAGACCATGCACGTACGCCGGGGTGACAGCGGTGTCGTCGACGACGACACCGGCAGCCTTGGCGCTGGCTCGACCGGCGGCGGCGCCCACGTCATCGATCGAGGCCGCAGCCAACTTCGCCAACGCCGCCACATCGTCCAACAGCCCGACCAGACCACCTGCCATTCGCACATCCTGGCAGTCACGAAGCGCGCGCACCCCTGGCTCCCTGCGATGTGGCCAAAGGTTCGCGGTTCCGGCGCACGTCGAGCCGGATGAGTCCGAACCGGTTGGGCGCCAATGGTCCGGTGATGGGGCCGCCTCGGTCCGGCCTCTCGGAAGGCGGCGACTAGCTTCGCGGTGGCTCTGCCGTGAAGCGTCGACCCGGACTGACCGGAACCACCCCGGCACCGTAACAGCGCCGGAAGGTCGCCCCATGACCCCCCAGACGTCCACCGAGAACGAGCGGGGCAGGGTGATTCTTCCAGAGGAGCCGCTGCTCTCCTGGGACGCCTACGCCGAGATGGGGGGCGGACGCGGGCTGATGACCGCCCGCGAGTTCGGACCCGAAGCCACGATCGAGGAGATCGTCGCGTCCGGACTCCGTGGGCGCGGCGGAGGAGGATTCCCAACGGGATCGAAGTGGGACTCCCTCCGACGGTCAGGCGGTGGGAGCCGCTACGTCGTCGCAAACGGCGCCGAGGGCGAGCCGGCGACGTTCAAGGATCGTTCGCTCCTACGGACCGACCCGATGCGGGTCATCGAGGGCGCCGCGATCGCTGCGCTGGCGATCGGAGCCGAGGGCGTCTTCATCGCCACGAAGCGTTCCTTCACGACAGAAGTGGAGATCCTGCGGGCGGCGCTGGTGGAGTTCACCCAGACAGGACTGCTGGACGGCATCACGTTCACGCTGGTCGAGGGTCCAGACGATTACCTCTTCGGTGAAGAGAAGGCCCTGCTCGAAGTGATCGAAGGTCGCGACCCGTTCCCGCGTCAGCTCCCGCCGTGGCAGCACGGCCTGTTCGCCACCGTCGGAATGGGTTGGGAGTCGGGCACCAGTCCCAGCGCGCATGCCCCGGAGAGCAATCCCACGCTCGTGAACAACGTCGAGACCCTCGCCGCTGCCGCTCACATCATGCGCCACGGTGCCTCGTGGTACCGGACGATGGGCACGATCGAGTCACCCGGAACAATCGTCGTGACGGTGGTCGGCGACGTCGTGACCCCCGGGGTGCACGAGGTCGAGATCGGCATCCCGTTGTCGACTGTCCTCGAGCGATGCGGTGGACCGAGGCCCGGACGCCAGTTCAAGGCGGCGCTCTCCGGGATCTCGAATGCCGTCGTCGCCGCCGCCCAGTTCGACACGCCGCTGTCCTACGAAGCATTCGCCAGGATCGGCTCGGGCCTGGGGGCCGCCGGTTTCGTGATCTACGACGATTCGCGATCCATGGTGAGCGTCGCCTCGGCGATGAGTGGGTTCCTCGCCCGCGAGTCGTGCGGACAGTGTCCTTCCTGCACCAGGGGATGCGTCGCCCTGACCGAAGAACTGGTCCAGATCAGTCGAGGCGACGGCAGCGACGCCCACCTCGGGCGCATGAACGCGTCGCTCCGAACGGTGACCGACTCGAACCGCTGCTACCTCGGCACCGAGGAACAGATCGTCATCTCGAGCCTGCTCCGCGAGTTCCCGGAAGACTTCGCCGCCAGCATCGATGGAACCGCACCCCGTGCCGAGGAGATCCCAGTCCCGTTGATCAAGGAACTGCTGGTGGACGGGACCGTCGTCTACGCCGGACCCAGGCCAGCCCGGTCCATCGGCGACCTCGGCTGATCCCCAACGGCGAAACTCACCGCGCGGCCTCGCTCACGGTTCACGCAGCGCGGTGTGGTGGTCGATCTGGTCCTGCTCGCGTTCCAGCAACTCGTCGTCATGAACCGTCTCGATGTGGACCAACAGATCATCCGCCTGGGGCGAACTCCGTATCAGCTCGTCCAACTTCAGCTGCGTCACTACTTGCTGACGACTCTGCGCGTGTTGGATCACGAAGACCATCACCAGCGTGACCGACGCGGCCACCGTCGCGAACATCGTCTGCCATGCAGCCGGGAAGCCTGCGATCCCGAGCCCGACCAGGAAGGCGGCCACTGCAACGGCGACGAACGCAGCCACCCCAGAACGCGCCGTTGCATCCCCGACGACGTGAAGCACTCGACTCATCCCCCGATGGTTCGTCTGCATGCCCTGATCGTGCGCCACGGCCGCGCTCGGCGTCAGAGGCGAAGGTCCCTCCGTGTCCAACACGTCCAGACCGATCCGCACCGAGCTGGCGGAACTTCCCCTCGGTCAACCAACCGCGGGCCGAAGGCGATCCGCGAGGGTCGACATCACCTGAATCGCAAACATCGGGGTCTCGGCCACCATGAACATGAAGTCAGGCCGATTGATGGACTTCAATCGGGTCGGTGACGTGGCAGTGGCCGTCGCCATCCGTGCCGCCGAATCGATGATCGCCATCTCGCCGAACACCTCGTCTGGGCCGAGGACTGCAACGGTGATGCCATCGACGCTGAGTTCAACGGACCCTTCGACGATCCCGAACATCTCCTCGCCGGACTCCCCTTGCGTGAACACGACCTCCCCCGGTTGGAAGTCCTTCGTCTCCGCTGCGCCACTGAAAATGCCCGCTACTCGCACATTGCTCCTCGTTGCTGACCTGGCGCCATTCTGCAACGCGTCAACACTCCCGAAGTGAACGAAGGCGGAATGAAGGGTGAACGTTCGGACGTGTACCCCCGATCGAGGCAACGGCTTACCATCGGTCGGTGCTCCTCGCCGGCTCGCAGTGGTCGAAACGATCACCGCTCCGTGCTCGACCATCGTTGGCTGATCGCGTCGACGACGGCGAGGATCCGGTGGGTGCCGGCGTCGGCGCCTTTCTCGAAGTCGTCGCCGTCGACC
>JANOEM010000165.1:0-10313 GCA_031413195.1 Actinomycetes bacterium | reverse complement strand
CGAGACACGACGCGAACGACCAAAAGAACTCCAGCAAACGGGCTGATCCGCTGTACGGAGCACCTTGGAATGTTCGTCAAGATCTGCGGTATCACCAACGAGGACGATGCGCTGTTCGCGGTCGCGATGGGAGCGGACGCGGTGGGCTTCGTGTTTGCTCCGTCCCCCCGTCAGATTGCCGCGCAGCAGGTCTACGACATCACTCGCCGGCTGCCGCCGGAGATCCTCACTGTCGGTGTTTTCCGTGACGATCACCCCAGTCGGGTGATCGACATCGTCAATCGGTCCGGGGTCCGCGCCGCCCAGTTGCATGGTCACGAGACACCAGCCGACGTCGCCGAGGTGGCCGCACACGTGCGGTGGGTCATCAAGGCATTCTCGGCGGGAAGCGTCGATGCCCGTCGGGCTGACCAGTTCGGGACGGATCTGGTCCTGGTCGACGCCGCAACGCCCGGGTCCGGCACGATGTTCGATTGGTCGTTGGCAGACGAGGTGCCCGAAGGGCCGCGGCTGATCCTGGCCGGCGGTCTCACTCCTAACAACGTTGCCTCGGCCGTACGACAGGTGCAGCCCTGGGGCGTCGATGTGTCCAGTGGCGTCGAGAAGTCTCCGGGGCGCAAGGACGCCCTGAAGGTCAAGGCCTTCATCGAACGAGCCCGTCAAGCGGCGCCCGTTCAATACGTCGGACCCGACGAAATGCCCTATGACTGGGCCGACGACGAATAGCCCGATTCAGGGCCTTGGAAAGGACTCCCGTGCAGGGACAGATGGAATCGATCATGAACGAGCCCTCAGCCGAGGGCCGTTTCGGCGAATTCGGTGGGCGCTTCGTCCCCGAGACCCTCGTTCCTGCGTGCCAGGAACTGGAGGCCGCGTTCCGTCAGGCATGGTCGGATTCCTCATTCCGGGCCGAGCTCGACCAACTGTTGCGCGAGTACGCTGGCCGCCCGAGCATCATCACCGAATGCCACAATCTCGGAGCCCAGCTCGGGATTCGGTTGATCCTCAAGCGAGAAGACCTCAATCACACCGGCTCGCACAAGATCAACAACGTCTTGGGGCAGGCACTGCTCGCCAAACGGATGGGCAAGACCCGGCTCGTTGCCGAGACAGGAGCCGGACAGCACGGCGTCGCGAGCGCAACTGCTGCGGCACTGATGGGGATGAGTTGCAAGGTGTACATGGGCGCTGTCGACATCGAACGGCAAGGACTGAATGTCTTTCGAATGCGCCTTCTCGGTGCCGAGGTCGAGGGAGTCACCAGCGGCAGCCGTACGTTGAAAGACGCGGTGAACGAAGCAATGCGCGACTGGGTCGCAAACGTCGATGACACCCACTACTGCCTTGGTTCGGTCATGGGGCCCCATCCGTATCCGTGGATGGTGCGAGAGTTCCACCGCGTCGTCGGCGACGAGGCACACACCCAGTGCAACGAGCTGCTCGGTACCGATCCCGACTTCGTGGTCGCGTGCGTCGGCGGCGGATCGAACGCGATCGGGATCTTCAGCGGTTTCGTCGACACCTCGGCGCGACTCATCGGCGTCGAGCCCGCTGGCGGCGCTGCCGTTGGTCGAGGCGTGCCGGGGGTCGTGCACGGTATGCGGAGCTATCTGATGCAGGACGAATACGGCCAGGTGCAAGAAGCCCATTCGATCTCAGCCGGATTGGACTACCCGGGCGTCGGCCCGGAGCACTCGTACTTGGCTTCCATCGGCCGTGCCGAGTACCCGTGCGTCACCGATGCCGAAGTCATCGATGCATTTCAACTGATGGCCCGATCGGAGGGCATCATCCCGGCCCTCGAATGTGCTCACGCGATGGCTTGGATCGTCCGCGAGGCCCCGACGATGCAAGGCAAGACGGTCTTGATGAACCTGTCCGGTCGCGGCGACAAAGACGTCAACCAGATGATGGAGATTCTCGGCTGATGACCCAAGAAAACGGTCAGATGGAGACGTCATTCCGGGACAAGCGCTCGGCTGGGCGGAAGCTGCTCGTTCCATACATCACGGGCGGGCTGCAGGGTTGGCAGCAAGCCATTCGCGCTGCTGCAGCCGCAGGCGCCGACGCAATCGAGATCGGTCTGCCGTTCTCGGACCCCGTCATGGACGGACCGGTGATCCAAGAGGCGTCACAACGCGCGCTCGAGGCCGGGGTCAACATCAACACGATCTTCGACGAGGCCCGTGACCTCGATGTCGGCATTCCGCTTGCGGTGATGTGCTACTACAACACGATCCACCACGCCGGGACCGAACGCTTCGCTTACCTTCTCCGCGCTGCTGGGATTTGCGCTGCGATCGTGCCCGATCTCCCGCTCGAGGAATCCGGGCCGTGGTGTGCGGCGGCAGACCAAGAAGGGATCGAGACGGTGATGTTGGCAGCGCCGACTGCACCGGACGAGCGTCTGCCCCGAATCGCGGCCCGGGCGAGAGGCTTCGTGTACTCCGTCGGTCTTCTCGGTGTCACCGGCGAACGCAAGTCGCTGGCCGAATCAGCCACCCGACTCGCCGGCCGGTTGAAGGCCATCACAACGGTTCCGGTGCTGGTCGGCGTTGGCGTCTCGAATGCAGATCAAGCTCGCCAGGCTTGCGCTGTGGCCGACGGTGTGATCCAAGGCGCCAGCGTTGTTCGACGGCTGATGGATCATGGCCCAGAGGCCGTTGGCGACTACGTCGCCGAGGTTCGTACCGCAATCACTCTGTGAGCGTCACGCAACGACTGCGCGCCGCCTGTGCGATCTTTGAGGGGTGCGTCGTCACGAGTCGGTGAGCAGTCGCCGACGACTGCAAAGGTCTCCCGGAGCTTGCTCATGATCGAGTATCCCCCTGCCGAATGCAGCCACGGGGTAAAAGATCGCGATGGCACAATCCGAACGAGCTGACGACACTCGACCGACCTGCGACCTCTGTGAGGCGGCCCGGATCACGCCGTGGTTCTACGAAGATGACGTCTGTTGGATCGCCGAGTGCGAGTTCTGCGCTGTACCGATGGTGGTATGGCGAAACCATGATCCTCATCCGCCAGAGGCAGTGAAGTCATTCATGCACGATCAACTCGGCGCTGTCGTGAGGGCGCACTTCGGGTTCGTCCACTTCGTGGACGACAACATGCGCAATATTCCTGATCACTATCACGCCCACGCTCGCCGACGTGGGGGATTCTTCAGTTCCGGAGCCTTTCCACCAAAGGGATCAGACGTCGCTGAAGGAGAAAACGAGTGATGGGGTATTCCAAGCCGATGACTCAGCTTGAACGAGGGGCTCAGCAGGGGCGAACGATGGTTCCACGCATTGTGGGATTCCTTTCAGAAATAGAGAACTTTGAAAGACAACTGATGGACTCAGCAGGGGCGAACGATGGTACCACGCATTGTGGGAATCCTCTCGGTGGGTGCATTGACACGGACAGTGAAGAAACTCAGCAGGGGCGAACGATTGTTCCACGCATTTTGGTCTCCCCCCTTCGAGGCTTCGGGCGTTTGCCCTTGTCAGTGGACACATTTCTATCATGACTTGTTGCAGTTCACAAGCATCGGAGTTCGAAAGATTGTCTCAATGTCGGCCACTCTCTGTCGTGACACCACGCAGAGTGCCCGGTCTTGTCGACTCCATGAGTGACGTCGACGCTCCGGAATCAGTGCCAGCTCGAGGCTAGAGTCGGCCCCATGCCCACTCCTGGTGATATCGCGCCGATGTTCGCAAGTCTGAGCCGATGACCAGCTTCCCGCTTCCGCAGGACGTCCTCGCCCACCGCCCACCCTTTTTGTTCGTTGACGAAGTGATTGCGCTGGAGCCGGGCGTGCGGGCCACCGCGTTGTGGCGACTTACTGGCGACGAATGGTTCTTCTCCGGTCATTTCCCCGGTCGGCCGACCCTGCCCGGTGTCTTGATGTGTGAGGCGATCGCTCAGGTCGGAGCGATCGCTCTGCTCACCGACCAGCGTTTCGCGGGCAAGTTGCCGTTGTTCGGGGGCCTCGATCGTGCCCGCTTCCGACGCCAAGTCGTTCCGGGTGACACGCTCGAACTCTCGGTCGAACTCGGTCGGATGTCAGCCCGCGCCGGCAAGGGCAGCGGCAAGGCTGCGCTCGAGGGCGCCACCGCCTGCGAGTGCGAGTTGATGTTCGTCCTCGTGGACGGCTGATACCGCCGTGAGTGCCAGGGGGAGTGCCGGACGGAGGAGCAGAGCTCTTGACTCAGGCACTGCCGATGATGATCGAGCCGTTGTGCCCGCCGAATCCGAAGTTGTTCGAAATCGTCGGTCCGGGCACCCAGGGTCGAGCTGATCCCATCACGAGATCAACGTTCATGTCGTCGGAGACGGTCGTCGTGCCCGCAGTCGGTGGAATCAGGCGGTGCTGGATCGAGAGCAACACTGCGGCGGCCTCCAAGGCGCCTGCTGCCCCCAATGCATGTCCTGTGACTCCCTTGATGCTGGTAATCGGCGGGCGACCCTCGCCGAAGACATGCGCAACGGCTTGAGCCTCGGCCGCGTCGTTCAGTGGCGTGGATGTGCCGTGTGCGTTGATTTGGCCGATGTCCGACGGTTGCAACCCGGCATCTTCGAGAGCAAGCTCCATGCAATGGATCGCGCCGGTTCCGCCGGGAGCAGGCGCGGTGATGTGATGGGCGTCAGCGGTGCTTGCGGCGCCCAGGATCTCGCCGTAGATTGTCGCACCGCGAGCAAGGGCGGTCTCCCACTCCTCGAGGATGAACGAGGCAGACCCTTCACCCATCACGAACCCGTCGCGAGCCACGTCGAAGGGTCGTGAACGGCCGGACGTCGACAAAGCCGTCATGTTGTTGAAACCCCCGATCGATGTCAGGGTTGCGGCTGCTTCGGATCCGCCGGTCACCATTGCATCGCAACGGTCCCATGCGATCAGCCGAGCGGCATAGCCAATCGCGTGGGTCGATGCTGCACAGGCCGTGCAGATCGTCTCGAGCGGGCCCTGCAGGCCCCAACGCATCGAAATCGCTGCGCCCGACGCGTTGCCCATCATCATCGGGACCAAGAACGGCGACACCCGCTTCTCACCTTTGGTGAGCCTGAGCTCGACTTGTTCCTCGAGGGTCCTGAGCCCACCGATGCCGGTTCCCCAGATGACGCCGAAGCGGCGTGGATCGACGTCGGGCCGGCCGCCGTGTTCGAAGGCCTCGGTCGCAGCGGCGACGGCGAACTGTTCCACCGCGTCGGCGCGGCGGGACTCCTTCGGGCTGGCGTAGTAGGGAGATGGGTCCCAGTGCTCGAATGTGATCGACTTCGTTCCCGTACTGGCAGGGCCGAGTAGGCCCCGCCAGAACGCTTCCTTGCCAAGACCGCAGGGCGCGACCACTCCGTAGCCGGTGATGGCGACGCGCCGTCCACGCCCCTTCATCAGAGCTTGCCGACGACCAGGTCGTATGCCTGCCCGACGGTGTCGATGCCTTCGAGTTCTTCCTCAGGCACCTCGACGCCGAACTCCTCCTCCAGTGCCATGACCAACTCGACGAGGTCGAGGCTGTCCGCGTCGAGATCATCGGCGAACCGGGCTTCGGGCACCACCTGCTCGGGTGACACCGACAAGACGTCGACTGCGCACTTCTTGAACCGCTCGAACTTTTCCTGATCCACGTGACTCTCCATGTTTGTTGATTGCTTGTTGATTGCTTGATTGATTGGTAGCTGCACAGCTTCAGTGGCCCATTCCGAGGCCGCCATCGACCGGAATGATGGCCCCCGTGATGTAGGCCGCGTCGTCGGAGGCCAGAAAGGCCACGACCCCGGCGATCTCTTCTGGTGTTGCCATCCGCCCAAGCGGTACAGCGGCAGTGAGCTCGGCGAGACGTTTGTCGCCGAGTGCCGCAGTCATGTCGGTGGCCACCGGCCCGGGAGCGACCACGTTCACCGTGATTCCTCGCGAACCCAACTCTCGGGCTAGCGAGCGCGCCAGTCCGACGAGACCGGCCTTGCTCGCTGCATAGTTGGCCTGGCCGGCAGAGCCCAGCAGCCCGACGACCGAGGAAATCATGATCATTCGGCCGCCGCGCGCCCGCACCATTCCCGACGCGGCACGCTTGGACACGCGGTAGGCAGCATTCAGGTTTGCATCGATGACGCTCGTGAACGCGTCCTCACTCATCCGCAGCAGTAACCCGTCCTGGGTCCGTCCCGCATTGGACACAAGCACTTCGACCGGGCCGAACTGCTCCTCGACGAACGCAAACGCTGCGTCCACGTCGGCCACCGATGTGACATCGCATCGGATGGAAGCGACGCCCTCCGGTGGGGGAGAACTGTTGTAGGTGACGACGACATCGTCGCCGAGTTCGATGAATCGTCGGGCGCAGGCGAGACCGATGCCTCGCGAGCCGCCAGTGATCAGAACCGTCCGGCTCACTGCTGGTCGCCGCCCCAGCGAAGGACGGCGCTTGCGGCGGTCATGCCGGCTCCGAACCCGACGAGCAGAACGAGGTCGCCGTGCGCAATGCGATCGGCATCGAGCGCTGCGTTCATCGCCAAGGGGATGGACGCCGAGGACGTGTTGCCGGTGTGGTCGAGGACGATCGATGCCTTTTCCATCGGGACTCCGAGACGGCTCATCGCGGCTTCGATGATGCGGATGTTGGCCTGGTGAGGGACGACGAGCGCCACCTCGTCAATCGTGACCCCGGCGCGATGGATCGACTTGGTCGCAGAGTCGACCATGATCCGCACCGCGCGCCGAAAGACTTCCTTGCCCTCCATCTGGATGAAACCCCCGTGCTCGGAGTACAGGAACCGCTCGGCGCTGCCGTCGGCATCGAGATCCCATCCGAGGAGCTGGCCATGGTGGCCGTGATCGACAGCTTCGAGGACGACGGCGCCGGACCCGTCGGCGAAGAGGATCGCCGTGTTGCGATCGGTCCAGTCGGTGATGCGGGCGAGCGTGTCGGTGCCGATGCACAGGATCTTCTCAGCACCCATCGCGATGAGCCCGTGAGCGGACACGAGTCCGTACACGAAACCCGAACATGCGGCGTTGATGTCGAACGCACCACAGCGCAGGCCGAGCTCGTGCTGAACGGCGGCGGCCGATGAGGGCACCATTCGATCCGGGGTAGTGGTTGCGAGGATCAGTCCGCCTATCTCGAGCGGGTCGAGGCCCGACATCTCGAGCGCCTGGCGCCCAGATTCGATCGACAACCCAACGGTTGTACCCCCGACGTGCCGCTCGTGAATGCCCGTTCGCTCGACGATCCAGTCGTGGTCGGTGTCGAACATCTGCTCGAGGTCGTGATTGGTCAGGATCTTCGGAGGGAGCGCTGAACCCCATCCGGTGATGATTGCGCCGCGAGCGCCGTTGGGCACTTTGGGCATTTCAGACCGTCCTCAGCCAGGCGATCGGTTGACGCAGCGTGATGCGTTCGCCGTGAACGGCGATGTAGCTCTGCAGGATGCCTTCGAACGCGGACCGGACCTCGGTGTCGCCGACGTGGCCGAGCACCATTCCCACTGTGATCGCGCTGCCGTCGGCGATCGCTGCGAGCGGAGTGAAGACGCCGGCAGCCGGGCTGACGATCAGTCTTTCGGATGCGAAGAGGTGCTCGCCTTCGATTTGCACGGCGCCGCGCGGGGCGCTGGCATTCAACCATTCGATCAGCTTGTCGAGCTCTTCGGGGGTGGATACCGAGATCGTGCGGGCTGAGTCCACGGTTCGTTTCGCCATGCCGGTGAGGACTGCGCCAGGTCCGAGCTCGGCGAAGCCGGTGACCCCGAGGTCCGCGAGTTCCAACAGGCAGTGCTTCCAGCGAACTGGGCTGCTGAGCTGGGCCGACAACAGGCTTGACCACGCGGCACCCTCGTCGTGCGGTTTCGCGTCGACATTGGACACCACCGGGACCTCGGTGTCGCGAGGGCTCGCCTCGGCGATCGCCTTGCGCAGGCGGTCCCGCGCCGGCGCCATGAAAGGAGTGTGGAACGCGCCGCTGACTTGGAGCTGCATCACCTTCTTCGCGCCGAGCTCCTTCGCAACGATGCCGGCAGCAGCGACGCCCTCGGGTGATCCGGCGATGACGACCTGTCCGGGTGCGTTGAAGTTGGCAACCCACACCTCGCTGTCGGCGCGCCGACACGCAATCTCGACCTGATCGTCCTCGAGCCCCAGAACCGCCGCCATCGTGCCGGGGTTGTCGAGTCCTGCCTGATGCATTGCGTCGGAACGCTCGCAAACCAGCCGAACGCCGTCCTCGAAACTCAACGCACCCGTCGCCGTGAGCGCCGTGTACTCGCCAAGGCTGTGGCCGGCGCAGAAGCTGGGCTCGATGCCGAGCCGCTCAACCGCATCCAACACCATCAGGCTCGAAACGAAAGTCGTCAGTTGGGCGTTACGTGTATCTCGCAACTCGTCGGCGTCAGCATCGAGAAGCAAACGCGCAACGTCTCGTTCGGCATGAGTCGATGCCTCCTCGACGAGCTCCCAGCTCTCGTGATCCGCCCAAGGACGACCCATGCCCGGCCGCTGTGAACCCTGGCCGGGAAAGGTGAAGGCAAGCATGGTCTGGTGTTCGGTCTCCTTGTGTGCGCGTTCCTCCGCCAGAGGCTAGACCCTGCCGGAGCGGTCGGTGTTGCTACCGATGGGTAGGTTGGGAGTGGCCTTGGGAACCCACTCGCTATGCTGAGAACTCCACTTGCCCGAGTGGCGGAATGGCAGACGCGGAGGACTCAAAATCCTTTGTAGGGAACTACGTGTGGGTTCGAGTCCCACCTCGGGCACTACTCCTTGGACCTCATCACCATTTCGTTGCATCAGCGCGGTCGAAAGCGCGACATCGATCGAAGATCTCGACTCACCACTGTGTGAGCCCAGGCCCAGCAGCGCTCGCATCTTGCGATTTCGAGGACGCTGATGGCCCAGATACTGATGGCGGAACCCGTCAAGCCGTTTGAGACATTTCCGCAACGCCAGTCGAGGGACAGCGCGGCCGGGCTCGCCCGGTGTGAGGTTGTGCTGTGCGCGGCATTCTGCACAGAAATCTGTATAGTTCGGCGTATGGCAATTCTCGTCGGCGAACGTTTGATGTCCGTTACTGCCGCCAGCGAGCGCGGGGTTTCCGGTCTGCTCAAGGTCGCGGAATCGGGAACCGACATCGTGGTCGAGCGGCACGGTCATCCAGTCGCCGCAATCGTGAGTATGCGGCATCTCCATGAACTTGCCGAGCTCGAAGCAGACCTGCGCAGTGCTGCGCTTGTGCTTGCCCGAGCTGCCACCGACAACGGGCAGCGCACCGACCTCGATGAGATCATCTCGACCCTCGGGTTCAAGCGATCCGACCTCGAGGCCGAGATTGACGCGGAACTTGCTGCTGAACGCTGAACATCGGTCGTGAGTGACCTCCCGGCGGCGCTGCGCGCACACGTGCGGCTCACTGAACCGGCGGTTGCCGACCTACAAGCTTTGCTCAGGAAGGACCCGCAGGTCGTCCGTTGGGCCCTGAAGAAGATGCTGCTCCTCGAACGGGATCCGGAAGCAGGCGAACCGTTGCTCGGCCAGCTCGTCGGATGGAGGAAGCTCACGGTTGGTGATCGAGACTGGCGTGTCGTGTGGCGCGTGAGCAGCGACGCGACTGGAGCCGTGACGATCACCGTTTCCGAAGTGTGGGCTGTTGGCGCACGGTCGGACGCCGAGGTTTACGCCGAGATGAACGAACGCGTTGCCACCCTCGGCGCGGATCCGACAACACAGGCACTGTCGAGCGTCATCGACATGCTCGGCCGGCACGCCAAGCGCTCCGACATTCGCGCTACTGCCGAACCGGATCCCGATCCTGTCCCAGGATGGCTGCAACAGCGGCTGGTCCGCACAGCAGGTGTCCCAGCCGAGCACGTTCAGGCGATGACCGGTGCCGACGCGATGGAGCGATGGGAACGGTTCATGCAAACCGGCAAGTAGCAGACCAGCGTGGCGTCACCTGCGCCGTCGAGTCCCACCGCGGGCACCCGAACCGTTCAGTCGGGGTGCAAAAACTGTATCAAGGAATTTCACAAATCATTAAACTTCCTGATAATATTTTTAAAGAGGCAAATGTGGAAACGATTATTTTCAAATATACTCACAATCAAGTTTTTACAACAGCACAAGCCTTAGTTTTTCCCAATAATCAAAAAATAGATAAGATTATTGAAACAGAAATTTTGAAATTTAAAACCTTCAATAAGAAAAATTGGAATGGTAAGTTCTTGACTTTCAATATCTATGCAAATGACCAAACACAAAGCATCATCAGAAAATGTTTTGAAAATAGTGAATCATTGGAAAAATATGTGGATTTTAGCTTGGGAATCACACCTTTTGA
>JANOEM010000164.1:0-9341 GCA_031413195.1 Actinomycetes bacterium | reverse complement strand
GCTGCTTGGCCCGTGGGATCGGACCAGTTGACCGGAAGGTCAGCCTTCAGCACATGGTTATTGCCGTCGAGCGTGACCGGAATGCTGAGATCGGCACCCGGGTCACCGACGACCGGAATACCGCCGATGTCTGTGGCCGCTTTGCGCTGCAGTGTGACGGTCGGTGCCGGGCCCGTGAGTGCAATGCGATCGGTGGGGTCGGGGGTGGTCAGATCGAGCGGACCCTGCACGGTGATGTCGAGCGTCGCCAACTGGACCAACTCCGGCTGGTCGACGAAGGTTCCCGCCGGCGCAAGTACGAACGGAACGTCGGTCGCCTTCTGAGTCGTGGGCAGCCCGCTTTCGCGGAACCGGTAGCCGGGTGGTGAGGTGTACGTGAGATCCCATGTTCCGGCAGCGGGCGAGGGCACCGAGAAGATCCCCGTCGCCGGGTCAGACGTGACGGCAGGAGCGAGCGGACCGAGCGGTGAATCGCCGTTGACGGTGAGGACTGGAGTCGTGCCGGTCGGGAACGTGACGAGTGTGCCGGTGATCGAACCAGGCTCGGGCTGGAGCTCGATCCCCAGCGACGCCGCCAAGGGGTCGGCGATCGACATGTTCTGGACGGTTGTCACCACACGCTTGTTCTCGTCGATCGTGACGCTCAACTTGCCGATCTTGTAGTCCGTGTCCCCGTTGAACACGTAGGTGGTCTTACCGAACACCTGCCCACTGATGCTCCAGGCACCTCCGAGGTTCATCCCTTGGAGCGGACCGGTCGCAAACCGCGGAACCGGAAAACTCCCCGCGCCCGCAGGGGCAGCGTCGAAGCCGGTTATGACCGGGCCTTCGGTGGTGATGCCGACGGTGCCGATCGGGTGCGTGGTCGTGCCCGTGCCGTTCGGATACTTGTCCACCCAGAACACGTCACCGCCGATTGCTGCCGGCTCGCGCCCGATCGCGATGTTGACGATGCGTCCGCTGCTGGCTCCGGCGGTACTGACTTCGAGCGGTGTGCCTACAGGGATGTCGACGGTCTTGAACGCGGCTCCGGATACCTTCAACGAGCAGACACCGAGCAGATCCTGCTCGTCGAGTTGCTCGGGCGTGAACCGGTAGGTCTCGAGCCCCGAGGTCGTGCCACCGATCTCGTTGGTCAATGTGGCGTCGGCCGAGCCGGTGCTGCCATCGCAGGTGAGCGTGATCTTGGCGGTGGTATCGCCCTGGTCGAACCCGATGTCGTCGAACGCAACGTTGTCGGGGTCGACGCCGACCAGCCGCGGGACCGTGACCCGGCCACCGAGGCTCGGGAACGGATCGGCCTTGATGTCGTTGAGCCTGATCGTTCCTTCGTCGGTCGGGTCGATCCTGAACCGCATCACGAGAGTTGGGTCGCCCGGATCGAGCGATTGGTTTGTTCCGACCGTGTATCCCTTGGTGGGCGACGACACCTCGATCTCGTACAGACCATCGCCCAGGGTCGCTGGGGACTCCCACAGAATGTTGAGCTCGAGATCGGGCTTCTGCATGTCGTCGACCGGAATGTCGATCGAGTCACCGTCACGGGTGCCGTTGGACTTCAGCTTGTAGATCTTCAGGTCGTACCCGGCCAACTGGGTGATCGCGCCGCCGCCGAATACCGAAACGGCATCGACGAGTCGGCCCGTGACCTTGCCGAGCTGCAACAAGCTGAACGGTGGGACCGTGACCTCGCTCAGCCCGACGCTGGCCCGTTTGGCTGCTGTGCGGTAACCGGATCTGGCGACTCTCACCGAATAGGTGCCGATCGGTACGTTGTCGAACGCGAAGTTGAACTCGGTTCCGGTTGCGTCGGTCTGCGAGAAGACGACCGTGCCGTCGGAGATCCTGCGAAGCTCCACGGTCGCTCCGCCGAGCCCGACGGACTTGGTATCGAACACAGACAACACGATGCGACCGGTCTGGACCAACGGTGCGCGTTCGCGGTAGGTCATCGCTGTCGTTCCGAAATCGGTGTTCCGACCGGCAACGACGGTGAACAGCTGCGACACGTCGGCGTGGTCGTAACGCGCGAACTTGATCAGGTAGTCGCCGGGCGGCAGGTCGTCGATACGGAACGTTCCAGCGCTGGGGGCGACAGCGGTGGTGGAGTTGAAGAACAAGTCGTCGCGCGAGACGGTGATGCCAACTCCGGGGAGTGCGCCGAGGACATCGCTGACGACCAGTCCGGTGATCGAGCCGGTCGTGCGGCTGAGCGTGAAATCGATGTCAGGCGCATTGCTGCGCAGATCGACGTCTCGGGTCTGCGTCATGTAGCCAGGCGCCGACACCGTGACGGTGTAGACGCTCGGGATCTTCAGCTGGGGCAGGCTGTACGAACCGGGATCGCCAAGGGTTCGGCTGGTGGTTGTCCGGCTGAGATCTCCGCTCGATGCTGTGACGGTCACGCCCCCGAGTGGCTCGGCATCGGCAGAGATCCGACCGGAGATGGTGCCGACACCCTGTTTCATGGTGATCCCGATTGAGGCGAGCTTGTCACCGGGGCCGAGTACGACCTGTTGGACCTCGGTCCCGAAACCCCGCAAGGTCGCCGTGAGGGTGTAGGTGTTGGGTGTGCTCAGGCCAACGATGACCCACCTGCCGACCGATCCAGACTCGCTGGATGTCTTGGTCGTGAAGGTCAGTTCGCCATCGGTGACGACGATGTCGACGCCGCCGAGGGGACCTGCTGGTCCGTTGACCACGCCGCCCGCCAAGCCCTGAGCGGGATCGAGTTGGACATCGAGTTCGACGGGCTTGCCGTCTTCGGGAGGGGTGACGATGAACGACTTGGTGTCGAAGCCGTTCAGCGAGAAACGGACCTCGTAGTTGTCGGGAATCATCACGTCGGGGAACTGCCAGACCCCGTCTTCGTCGCTTTGCTTCTCGACCGACTCGGTGGCTCGCGTCACGCTGACGCCGGGTGGGTCGGCGCGGTTGTAGCGAGCCGCCCAGATCTTGCCGGGACGCGAGGGACCGCTGCTGCCCCGCGCGAGGGACGCCTGAGACGCCGGGGACCTATTCGGGTCACCGCCGAGGGTGGCTGGAGTGAGCGTGACGGTGACCCCGCCGTCCTTGCCGGTCTCACCGGCCTTCACAGTTCCGGTGATGCTCGTCGAGCTCGGCTTCTGAGCTTTGACGTCGGCTGCGGCAGCCGCTGCGCCATCGCCGCCCTCACCGCCTGCGGCGGCTCCCCCTGCTGGGTCGCCACCTGCTGCGGCACCGCCCGCTGTTGAACCTCCGCCAGGATCGCCTGGTTGAAGCGTGCCGAGTGGCACGTCGAGCTGACCGTCACCGTCGGCGTCAACAAGGGCAAGGCTGCCGGAGACGACCTGTTCGTTTCGATGCGTCCACCAATAGGCGCCACCGCCGACGATGCCGGCCCACAGACCGAGCAGGGCGAGGATGGCCATCGCCGACCTGAGCCGACGCGGAAAGAGCGGCCGCTGCAGGAACGCCGCGTCGGCGTAGACGGGCGCTGAACGTCCGGCGGCCGAGACATTGAGCACGTGATGCACCGGATCGCGCACCAGTCGGCGCTCGCCCCGAACGGAACCCGAGAGCGAGATCGAATCACCGGGTTGAAGGCGGACGCTTTCGCGGCCGAAGCGAATGTCGAGATCCTGCCCCTCACCTTGGAGGTCGAGGTCGACGACCCGGTTCTCGCGATTGTCGATCTCGAGCCTGAACTTGCCCTTGATCCGACCCTTGATGGTGCTGGGGTTGATTCGTAGCGCCACCTTCTCGATCGAGGACACATCGACCGTCATGCCCGCCAGAACGGGCCGTTCGCCGCGTCGATCGGAGCTGATCTCGACGGCCAACGAATGCCGGCCGGCCGCGAACTCGCGCGGAACTTCGAGATTGACATCGAAGCTGGCCTGTGCGCCGGCTGCCAGCGGCTCGAGACCCAACGGATACTCGATATCGACCTCGTACAGTCCGACGACGCGCAGGCGGTATGCCGACGGTCCGGCGCCGTCGTTGAGGACGCGCACTCGGCACAGGGCTGTGCGACCGGGGGACGCCTCGACAACTGGGTCGAGCAGATCAATCTTCATGTCGTTGGCCCGATCCGCGCATCAGGTACTCCGCTCACTCGTCACCTGGACGATGTTCAGAAACTGCATCAGAACGATACCGGAATCTCGAACGTCGGCACCGGCAGCTGCGTACCTGGTTGGGTGACGATCAGTTTCGTGTCGAGCGGTTCAGGGGACAGGGCCGTCTGGTAGACCGCAATGACGTAGTTCTCGGGAGCTTCCAGAGCCGAGAACGTGTAGCGGCCGGAGCTGTCGGTTGTCTGGACGTCGACTGCATTGCTCGGTGGACCGGGGAACTTCGTCGCCAAGAAGAGCCGAACCGTCGCCCCGACGAAGGGCTCCAACTGACCGGTGATCGGTGGGGCAGTCGTCGTGGTCGGGATCGGGCCACCGGGCACGATCGTCGTCGTGGCGGCCGAGTTGGGGTTCGTAGTCGTGGCGCTCGGGCGCAGGATCAGGACCTGGCCCGTCGCCGATGCCTGGACCCCGAGCCGGATGTCCAGGGCGCGATCGTCGTTTGCGATCAGGTTGACGAGCTGCACTGCAGGGCTCGTTCCCGGAAGAGAGGCCGTGATGGTGTATGCCCCGGGTGGTACGTCCGTGAAGCTGAATCCGCCGAGGGGGTCGTTGGCAGACGTCAGGACCCGCTTTGTTGTGCCGTCGTTGAGTGTCACAGTCGCGAACGCGACGGGTTGGTTGTCGGCAGCCCGTACCACCCCGAACACGTTCGCAGTGCTGCGCGGCATCGCGACAGTGATCGCAAGTGCTTCGGCCGCGTTCGCCGGGTCGAGGTCTTGAACTCGGACCTGCTGCAGCAGACCCGGCTTGGTGAAAGTGACCGTATAGGTGTTGGGGATCGGCAACTGGTCGACGAAGAAACTGCCGACGTCGCCAGTGCTGGCGGTGAAGGTCTTGACCGTGGTGTCGCCCGCACTGATGGTCACCTCGACCCCACCGATCCCGCCGACGCCCACCTGGCTGACCGTTCCGCCGATCGACCCGGTCGACCGCACGAGGAGGATGTCGGGCACCGTGAAATCCTGGGCTGTCGTCAGCGACACGGTCTGGGTTTCGGTGCGGTACCCAGGTCGCGAGATCGTGAGGGTGTAGGTCTGCGGTGTCGCGAGCGAACGAAGCGCGAATGCGCCGATGTCCTGTTCCGTCAGGCTGACGGTGGACACCTTGGTGACGCCATCGGTCGCTTCGATGGTCGCGCCACCGAGCGGCCCACCGGCGGTGATGATCCTTCCACGAATGGTGCCGTCGCCCTTGCGGAGCACGATCGAGATGTTCTCGACGTTCTGGGCGGGTCCGACCGTCACGTCGCGGGTCTCGGTTGCGAAGCCGACCTTGGAAACGATCAATTGATAGGTGGCAGGTGACGGGACGTTCTCGAACAAGAAGGTGCCGTCGGCCGAAACGGCCACGCTGAGCACTTGCGCGTCGACGTCGGCCACGCCATCGGTGACGGTTCCCGGAACGACGAGGGTGGCAGTGATGCCGGTGAGGTCCGATGCGACGACGTTTCCTGCGACCGAACCCGGGCGGCCACCGAGCTCCACGTCGGCCAAGTCGGTCACCGCTTTGAGCTCGACCTCGAATTCCTGCGCGGTTGCTGCTGTAGCGGCATTTTCGTACCACGTGTCGTTGAATCCCGCACCGCTGAACCTGATCGTGAACTTGCCCGCGCTGAGCCTGCTGAACGCATAGCTGCCGTCTTCGCTGGTCGCTGCGGTGGCAATCGGAACGGTGGTGTCGCCAATGTCGAACAGCTCGGCCTGCACGCCGGCGACGCCTTCTTTGGTACTGAACAACACGACCTTGCCTTCTGCCCCCCCTGGTTGGATCGGCACGGTCTGGCCGCCTTCGCCGCCTTTGTTGAGTGCCTCGCTCAGCAATGCCTGATCGACGCTGGCCTCGTCGACGACCGAGTCGAACGTTCGGCTGAGGACGATTGCGAACACTGCGGCAGCCAACAGCAACCCCATCAGCGCCAGAAGCCAACGAGGGATCCGTGGTCGTTGGATGAACGTTCCGATTGCCTCGACACGGGTGGTGGTGTCGATCGCAAACGTGATGACCCGCACCTTGGGTTGACCGAACCACGGTCGTCGGGCGCTGACGAAGGACTGGATCACATCCTGATGCCCGGGGGCAAGATCGAGGGCAATCGGTGCGAGTGTGATCTCGACCATTTCCTCGGGGTCGGTTGCCGACGCGAGCGCGGTGACGGTGGTGTTGCCGTCGTTGTTCAGGACCAGGCCGAAGCTGGCCTCCTTGCCGGCTGTCACCACGACGGGATCGATGCGCATCCGCACCCGGTACTGACCGAGCGCGAGCAGCCCGAGCGACGTGAGCGCGAACTCGGCGCTGTCGTTCTCGGATCGGACGTGAACGCTCAGTTGGCGGTGCCCTGCCGGGAAGTTCTCCGGAAGTTGGATCGAGATGTACACCGATCCGGATTCGTCCGGGAACAGCGACAAGCGCGGCTGATCGACCGTGATCCAGCTCGGATCAAGCCCGAACAGGCTGACGGAATAGGCGTCGATCAACGGTGTCGTGTTGGTGATGTGAACCTCGATCGTGCACGTCTCGCCGGGTCCCATTTCGACCAGTTCCGGGCTGACCTCCGCGATCATCATGGTCCGGTCGGAAGATCGATGGAGCGTGTCGTCACCGTGTCGGGAGTGACCGTGACGATGGCAACCCGGGTCGAAAGGCCGGCCTTTCGGAACGTGATCGTGTAGTCACCAGGGGCTACATCTGCGAAGCGGAATGCGCCCAGTGGAGCGGTCGCCGTCACGGTGGTCCGGGGGGCGGTGCCGCTGGTGAGTTCGACGATGACATCGGCGATCGGTGTCCCATTGTTCAATACTGTTCCCTCCACCGAGCCGAGCGCCCTGGGAAGGATCGCGTTCAGCCCGGTGACGGGTTGAGAACCGGCGAGATCGGCGCGCACGGTTTGGCTGACGAATTCGCGACTCGTGAACGTGATGGTGCACGACGATGGAGTCGGCACGCCCGACACCGTGTAGGTGCCCGCCTGGCCCGCAGCGCCAGAATCGGTCAGGGTGGCCGTGGTCGCAGTGAATGTGCCGCAGCCGACGTTGGCGGTGACACCGCCGAGCGGTGTGCCCTTGGTGTCGGTCACGAGTCCGCTGACGGTGCCCTGGCCGCCGAGCAGAGTGACTGCAACAGGCTTGGTCTCACCCGAGCCCAGATCAACCGCGATCGTCTGATCGGTGAAACCGTCGAGGCTAAACGTCAGGGTGTACGTGCGCGGGGTTTCCAGCGCCTCGATCTTGAACGCCCCGACGTTGCCGGAAGTCGGGGTCTTGGTGGCTATTTCGAAGTCGCCGCTGCGCACCACGATGTCCACGGCACCGAGGCCAGCGCCCTGAGAATCGGTGACGACTCCGGTGAAGCCGCCGGCTGCCGCGCCGAGGATGACGGTGTTGAGCACCTTGTTCTCGCCGCCGGCAAGGGTCTCCACGAACGTAGTTGTTTCGAATCCGGTGGCCTTGACCTGGATCTTGTAGGTCGCAGGCGTGATCATGTCCCCCAATCGGAAGGCACCCGTGCCGTCGACCTGGGCGGGGACCTCAGTCGGCAATGGTTGTCCGGGGATCGGATCTTGGACGATCGTCACGCTGATGTCAGCGGCCGCGCCGCGGTTCTCCGGCGCGATGACCTGGCCCGCCATCGATCCACGCACGCCGACCATTTGGACACCCTTGTCCGGAGCTGCTTCGCCTGCCAGGATCGGGAACTCAGCGGCCGATCCAAAGTCCGTGGCCGCGGGATACCAGACCTCGACGAATCCGGTCGCCGAGAAGCGCAGCTTGTATCGACCGGGCAACAGCGATTCCAGGCTGTACGTGCCGTCTTCGGCGGTGCCGGTCGACGCTGCAAGGATCTGATCGCCACTTGGCGGGACCCGGAATGCTTCGACCGTGATCAGTGGCAGCGGCTGTTGGGTGGACTCGGCGAGCACGAGGCCGGAGATCGAGACTGCGACCGCATCGAGGTTGACTTCGCCTGAGCCACCGGCGTTGAAGTCCTTGGCCACGTCCTTTGTCGGATCGGGCTGGTTGCGGAGCAGGCTGACCACGAGCAGGAACACGGTTGCCCAGAGTGCGATGATCGCTGCGAGGATCAAGATGGTCAGCAATCCGCGTGGGATTCGCGGCTTCTGGGTGAAGGTCGCGAGTGCCGGGATCGATAGGTCGGCGTTGCTGACGGTGATGTTGACGTTGCGGCTGACGGGTTGTCCGAACCACGGCCGTGGCCCATCGACATGAATCTCGACGGAGTGTGTTTCGCCGGCAGGCACGCTGACAGTGGCCGGGTAGGCAACGCACGTCAACTGGCGGGTCTCGTCGATGGTGTTGATCACCAGATCGGCGATCACGTTGCCCTCGTTCGCAATCGACGCGACGAACACGGCGTTGGATCCGCCGACGATGACGCTCGGATGCATCGTGACCGAAGCCGCGAGTAGTGGCTCGACCGACAACCAGAACTCGTGATCGGAGAACCGTTCCGGATCGATGATCGACACCACGCGCACGCTGACGAGGTATTCGCCTGCCAGACAGTTGGTGGGAAGATCGATCTTCAGTGACAGTGTCGACGTCGCTTCGGGGAACAGGCTGACGACCGGCACCATCAGCGACACCCAGGCGCTGTCGAGGCCCTGGATGGTGGCCGTCACGCCGTCGATGATGTCGGCGGTGTTGGTGACTTCGACGTCGAGGACAACCGGCTTACCGGGTGTCACCCGCAGGTGAGAGGTCGCGACCGCGGTACGCATCAGCGACCGCCGGGGCTTTTCGACGGCTCGACACCAGCAATGACCACCCCTCCGATGGGTGGCACCACGACCGTTCGTGGGGGATCCAGCTCGAGGACGAGTTCGTCGCCCGGTTGGGCGGAGATCAAGAACCTGCCGGCGCTGTTGACGGTAGCGATGCCTCGCGGTGAACGGACAGTTGCACCGACGGCTTCGGGGTCGGCGCATTCGCCTGCGATGCGGCGCAACGGGGCGTTCTTGGCG
The DNA here is from genome assembly GCA_031413195.1 of Actinomycetes bacterium. Taxonomy (GTDB): domain Bacteria; phylum Actinomycetota; class Acidimicrobiia; order Acidimicrobiales; family Ilumatobacteraceae; genus WLMZ01. The sequence goes on along the minus strand of JANOEM010000164.1, from coordinate 245 downwards.
CCGGACGTACGGTCCTCGGTCGACAGCGACAGTTCGCCGACTGCCGGCGCGAGCGGGGTGCCGGCGCCGGTGTCGATTTATTGCCAAATTATCAGATATTGGAGCCTTATCGGCAGATGAGATAACTGCAAAAAAGGAAGATATTCAGAATTATATTAGAGGAGCAATAAACAATGCTTTAATAGCAGAAACTAAAGATCCTACAGACTTCAGAAACCGCATCTTTACTGCCAAGGTGTTCGATT
>JANOEM010000163.1:0-4482 GCA_031413195.1 Actinomycetes bacterium | reverse complement strand
CACGCATCCCGACAGCCCTCTGCAGATCCACGCGAGGTACACCCGGATCGAGATCCTCGCCGCAGTCGGGCTGGGTTCGGGCGCCAAGATCGCGGCATGGCAGAGCGGCGTCTACGAGGCGAAACCGGCCAACGCCGAGTTGCTCGCGTTCACGCTCGACAAGAGCAGCGGGGGCTTCTCGCCGACCACCCGCTACCGCGACTACGCGATCAGTCGAAGCCTCATTCACTGGGAGAGCCAATCCTCCACGCGGGCGGACAGCTCGACCGGTCTGCGCTACCGGCATCACGAGCGGGATGGCCGCACGATCCTGTTGTTCAGCCGACTCAGTGCCGACGATCGTGCCTTCTGGTTCCTGGGTCCCGCCACCTATCGCGGCCACGTGGGCGAGCGACCGATGGCCGTCACCTGGGAGCTGGAGCAGCCGCTCTCCGGCGATCTGTACCAAGCGTTCGCCGCAGCGGTGGCGTGAGTACATATCCGACGGTAGGCGGCAGGCTGGGCACGGAACCAAGCTCCGCGATGTCGCGCTCGCCCGAGTTCAGTATCCGATCGTGATCTTCGGGCCGTCGGGCAGGCGCTCCCACCACCGTCCGAATCGGGAGAACACCGTGGGTTCCCGGTCGGCTATGCATCACTGGGGTTGGTACGAGTTGCCGTCGCAGGCGACCAGTGGCATGCAGCATGGTTCGCTGTCGTGCAGCGCACAAGCACTCTGGAACGTGACTGAACGAAGTCGGGGTCAGCGTCGTGTGTTCTGATATGAGCATCGTGGGAATCAGGATGCGGGCAGTCGCCGACGAGGCCTCGTTCGAAGCGATGTACCGCACGGAGTTGGCGTCGATGGTCGCCCTTGCTGCAACCTTGACCAGTAGCCCGCACACCGGCGCCGATTTGGCGAACGAAGCGATGCTGCGTGCGTACAAGCAGTGGGCCAAGGTCGGCGTAATGGAGCGCCCGGGGGCGTGGGTGCGCCGGGTTGTGATCAACCTCGCTCACGACAGCCACCGCCGCAAAGCACGTCAGATCCGAGGGATGGAAAGGCTCCGCGCCGAGCGACCACCCGACGGGCAGCCGAGTTCACAGAATTTCTGGGCGGCGGTTCGAGAACTCCCTGAACGGCAACGTGCCGCCGTGGTGCTGCGCTATGTCGAAGACATGCCGATCGATGAGATCGCCGTAGTTCTCGACGTCAGCGACGGCACCGTCAAGTCATCGCTGTTCGCAGCACGCAAAACCCTTGCAACAACTCTCGGAATCGTGGAGGACATCTGATGGGCACATTCGACGACATCGCCAAGAACGCAGGCGCCATCGCACGTGCGGACGCCGCCCGCGTCATTGACATCGACGATGGGCTCCACCAGATCGTCTCGACCGGGTCGGTCACCGAATGGCGCCAGCGCCGGGTGCGGTTCATGACCGCCAGCCTCAGCGCTGCGGCAGTTGCGGTCATCGCCGTCACCGCCGGTGTGGTGGTCCTCAACCGTGACTCGGACAACGAACTCGGCCCGGCGACCCCGCCCGTCACCGACCAGACAACAGAGCCCACCCCGACTGATGCGCCGGACACCACCGACGTGCCCGACAGCACGACCCCAACCACGGCGACCACGGCGACGACCGAGACGACCGGCGAGCCGGCGACCACCACAACACCCGAAGCCATCGTCTCTGACGACCCGACCCTTGCGGTGTCGTACGCATCACCGCCGGCGCTGTTGAACCCGTCCCCGTTCGCCGCGCTCACCGTCACCGACGTCGCCTCGAATGGCACCCCTGCCGTGGCTGTGCTCGAGGGTGCCGCAGTCGTCCTCGACCTGCAATCGCGCAGCTTGATCGTTGCCGGAGCCGATGGAACCGTGCGGACGGTGCCGCTCGACATCGAACCCAACGGCACGAACAGCGGTCTCCCGTTCCTCATGACCGGCGGACCCGGCGACATCATCTACGGCATCCGCAACGCCGCCACCGAAGCCGACCAAGCACTTGCCGAGATCGTCGCCATCCCGCTCAACGGACCGGCGGCCGGCACCATTGTCGCCTCGGAAAGCCTGAGCATCCTGTCCTACATCGAAAGCAGCACCACAATGCTCGGCCTCGGACAGAACGGCATCATCGACCGCCTCAGCGGCGAGCAACTCATCGCCTACGTCGGGTCAGACGGCCAACCAGTGGCCGCACCGCTCGATCTCCCTGTCGTGACCATCGACCCGGCCGACCTGTACCTCACCGACGACGACAACATCACGACCATCACCCGGCACGACTCCACCCGTTCCATGGTCTGGCCGCTCGCCATCGAACGAGACCCGACCTACGTCGGCGGGTACGTCGCCGACTCCCCGCCGGCACCATCGGGAAACGAGGGCGCCACGTTCTGGACGGCGATCGGCGCACCGATCGACCCGACCCAAGACTTCCCCGACGCCAGCATCCCCGTCATCGCCGAACTCAACGCCGACGGGACCGTCACCTGGCATCAACTCGACGAAGGCTGGAGGATCGCTGCCAGCGACGTGTGGGGCACCATCCTCATCCACACCGACGGAAACACCGTCGAGCTCGCGGGCCTCGGCGCCTTCAACGAGTAGCGACCGACCGACCTGAGCGAGCTGACGACGTGGTCCCCGGGTCGTCCGCGGCATGTTGGAGCGACGTCGTGCTTGCGATGGCGAGGTGATGGACAAGCGCATGCGAATCAATCCCTGAAGTGAATGGCACGTCCTGGCCGCCACCGAAGATCCGGCCGGATCATGGTGAATGAACGCGGGTCAGCGACACCCTGCGTTTCGTTATGCCGCCCGGCGAGCGGCTCACGTCACCCCGGCCAACGGTCGGAAGCGGAGCCCCTCGGCTGGCGCCGCCGGGCTGTGGCTATCTCATCGTTTCCTTGCCAACGGCTTCCGCATATGGGCTGCCGTCGTCGTGATCGTGGCGGTCGTCTCCGTCGCCGCACCGCTGGGCTTCGACATCGACACCGGTTCCAAGGTCGCGCTGGCCCTCATGCATGTAGCAACAGGAGCAACAGCGATCATCGGCCAGGCACTCGTCCGCACCAAGAGCCACGAAGGAGCACCCCCTGATGAGCGACAGGCAGGACCGGAACGACTCGATCATCGCGAATTCTGCGCCAACCGCGGGACCGCGCTGAAGTGCCCCGACGCCGGGGTCAATCCGTGACGGTGACGCGCCACAGGATGGTGTTGTCGACCTTCAGGTCACTGCTCCAGATCAGCTGAGCCGCGGCATACCAGGCGATCGTGTCGTAGCCGTCCTTTGCGCCCACCTCGGCGGACGTGTAGACGGTTGCGGTGGACCAGGCACTGTCGTCGAAGCCCGGAGCGGCCCAGCCGTCGGGTTCGGGAGTGACCTCGAACTCACAGTCCACGTTCGGGTTCGAGCTGGTGACGCAGGCGGTGTCGAGCGGTGCCCGGACGGCAGCCGTCACCGGAGTGATGACGGCTGTCACCGATGAACCGGTGGTGCTCGCCGAGCTGCCGGCTGCATCGGAGCAACCGGCGAACAGGAACGCGAATGCGACAAGTGGGATGGTGGATCTGAGCTTCATCGAGCAGCCCATGACTGGACGAGCACGAACTGGCCCATCAGGCCGTTCGTCCCCGTGGTTCGCCATCTGCAACGGTACATGCACGGGTGGACGTCGCCGACGGATACGTGAACTCGAGAACGGCCGAGTGGTGGTACGCGCCTGTCCAGTAGTTCGATGACCAAGCGGTATGGGTGGTCCTGTCCTTTTGTCCAGCCAATTGTCGTGAGTCGTCAACCAGGCGGCAGACCAAACTTCGGATACTGGTTCTCGACCATCGTGACGTATGTCCAGATGCGGAACTGGTAGTTGCTGACCCGCACCAGGAAATCACGCATGCCCTTGGGCCATGCGCCGGTGAACAGCACGGCGAACCAAGCGATCACGGCAACCACCGCTGCGCCGATGAAGAAGACCATCAGCACGACGTAGTGCGGAATCGCCTTGAACACATTGAGCGCGGCCGACCGCGGCACCGACTCCGGTACCGGTGGCAGGTTCAACCGCACTGCCGGATAGCCGTTGTTGTCGACCGTATCGGTACTGAACTCGAATGGTGGGTACGTCTGCGACCAGCCGACCAGGAACCCACCGGCGCGGGCGTTGTACCGCTCGTACATCGCGATCACGCCATACAGACCCGGATGCAGGTTGCCGGTGAAGATCAGTATCAGCCAGTAGACGAAGAACACCACCCGCGCCAGGATCTGGAGCGCGTAGAGGATGACGGCATGCGGGACGTACAACAACCAGTTCACGAGCGGCCGCCATCGCGCCAACTCATACGGTGAATCAACGACCAGGTACGGCTGGCCACTCTCGATGATCACTTGGTTCACACGGACCTCCTTCAGGGGGCGCATAGCCGCGCCGTCCAGCCGGCTTTCCGGCCCTCGGGGTCCGTGAGCCGGCCCGGGGTGTTCAACCCCTGT
>JANOEM010000162.1:0-2892 GCA_031413195.1 Actinomycetes bacterium | reverse complement strand
GCCGAGGCGATCAGCGACGCCGTCGCGGGCAGCGGTAGGGTTGCACGGGTGGCGTTGTCAGCGCCTGTGATCAAGGTTGCTGGTATCGCGACCGGTACGAAGCGGGCCGTCCGCCGCCTTCGCCGACGCACCGTGACGAGCACGGAGATCGCCAGACCATGAAGATCAACCCATCGTGAAGAGGCTGACCTGGTTCGTCAGCGGCGCGGTTGCGGGGCTCGCCGGCGCCGGCTACGCGAAGCGAAAAGTCAGGGACACGGCTGCTCAACTCGCGCCGGCCAATGTCGCCAAGTCGGCTGTCGTGCGCGTGCGCGGCAAGGGCCACGACCTGGCCGAGGCAATCCGCGAAGGACGCCAGGCCCAGAAGTCGAAGGAATCAGAGTTGAAGGCCCGCCTCAACGGAACCGCTGCCTCGCTGGCCGACGAGCTCGACCCCGACGATGTCGTGCTGGTCGACGGAATGCCGGTCGAGCCCGGGCAGGTCATCGTCTTGCGCCAAGTTCGCGACAACGAGCAGGTCGGCCCGCGCCGGACCAGCCGTCGCGTTCGCCGCGGCGCATGACCGGACAGGTTGCCGGACAGGTTGCCGGCACGATCGCCGATACGGATCATCCGGACGGCGTGCTCGTTGCCGACCTGCGCGGTGTGCTCGATATCGAACGGGTACGCATCGGTGGGGCCGAACTCAGCCTGTACCGCCGTGATGCGTCGAACTTCGACGGTCGGGCGGCGGTCGTCTGCTTTCCACTCACGACCGCAGAGGTCCAGGGTGTTGTCCGGGTCTGTGTTCGCAATCGCCGCCCGTGGGTTGCCCGCGGCTCGGGAACCGGCCTCGCGGGCGGGGCGACGCCCCTTGATGGGGCGGTCGTCATCTCGCTGACGAAGATGGACCGGATCATCTCGGTCGATCCCAAGTCACGGTTGGCCTGGGTGGAACCTGGCGTGCTCAACCTCGACCTGACCCGCGCTGTTCAACACCACGGTCTGCATTTCGCCCCTGATCCGAGCAGCCAGCAGAGTTGCACCATCGGCGGCAACGTCGCCAACAACTCCGGCGGACCGCACTGCCTGGCCGACGGCGTCACGTCCGCCCACGTGCACGCGCTCGAGGTCGTGCTCCCCGAAGGAGACATCCTCGAGCTCGGCGGCGAGGAACCCGATCCAGCCGGCTACGACCTCCGCGGATGCTTCGTCGGCAGTGAAGGCATGTTCGGAATCGCGACCAAGATCTGCGTTCGCCTGACCGAAACTCCTCCGAGAGTTCGCACGATGCTGCTGGACTACGACTCTGTCGCCGCCGGCGCAGCCACCGTGAGCGCAATCATCGCCGACGGAATGGTGCCCGCGGCGCTCGAGATGATGGACGCGCTGTGCATCCGAGCCGTCGAGGAGTACATCCATGCCGGCCTTCCGGTTGACGCTGCGGCAATCCTGCTCGTCGAGGTGGCCGGGTTGCCTCACGCGTTGGAGGACGAGGTCGAGCGGATCATCGCGATCGGTCGCAGCCACGGTGCTCGTACCGTCCGGGTTGCCCAGGACGAAGCCGAGCGAGCGTTGCTGTGGAAGGGCCGCAAGACGGCGTTCGGAGCAATCGCCCGGATCAAGCCGAACTACTACCTGCACGACACGGTCGTCCCCCGGCGGAAACTGCCGGAGGTGCTCGATCAGGTGTACGCGATCGCACAGCGGCATGACCTCTTGGTGATGAACGTCTTCCACGCGGGCGACGGCAACCTGCACCCACTGCTGGTGTTCGACAAGCGCGAACCCGGAGTGATGGACCGGGTCCATGCGGCAGGAGAAGAGATCGTCCGGGTGTCCGTTGCCGCTGGGGGAGTCCTCAGCGGAGAACACGGAATCGGGCTTGAGAAGCGCGACTACATGCCACTGATGTTCGCCCCGGTGGACCTCGCCGCGCAGGCGGCGAAGCGGGCAGCCTTCGACCCGACCGGCCTCGCCAACCCGACCAAGGTCCTGCCCAGCCCATCAGCCTGCGGCGACGTGCAACACGTACCGGAGGGTGCGTGGATCTGACCGCCTTTGCGGGCGAAGTCGGCAGCGTTGGACCCGTGACGATCGCAGGAGCATCGACCCGAGGAGGGGCCGTCGAGGGCGTCCGCCGGGTCACCGCGCCGGCCGGGATCGAGTGGATCCAGGCCGACGAGATGACGGTTTCGTGCGGAGCTGCGACGTCGGTAGCAGATCTTGCAACGGCGCTACAGGTGCACGGCCAATGTGTGGCCCTTCCGCCAACTGGCACCGTCGGGGGAGCGTTGGCGGTTGGCCACAGCGGCATCCGACGGCTCGGGTACGGGCACATTCGTGACACCCTGCTGCAGGCCCACTACGTGTCGGCGGCCGGCGAGGTGGTCAAAGCCGGCGGCCCGACCGTCAAGAACGTGTCCGGATTCGACCTCTGCAGGCTGTTGGTCGGGTCGCGGGGAACCGTGGGGTTCATCGGATCTGTCATTCTCCGCACCCGGCCCTTGCCGATGGCCTCGTGTTGGTTCACCAGCGACGGTGATCCGTGGACGATCCTGTCGAAACTCTTTCGGCCGGTCTCGGTCCTGTGGGACGGTGTCGTCACGTGGGTGCTGCTCGAAGGGCATCCTCTCGACATCGCCGATCAGGCTCGGTCCGCATCGTTGCAACCTGCCGACGGCGAGCCTTAGTTCCCGCTACAAGCCCGATGGTCGATGCCGGCAACCGATCTGAGGTCGCTGATGGGGAGCACTGGATTCGTCGCCGAGATCGGTGTCGGAGTCGTTCACCACACCCAACCGCGGCCGAGACGGTCGGTAGCTCCAGCCTCGGTCTCGCTCCACGCCAGGCTCAAGCACCAATTCGATCCCGACGGACGGCTCAATCCTGGTGTCGACGTGCTGACTGCCT
>JANOEM010000161.1:0-9199 GCA_031413195.1 Actinomycetes bacterium | reverse complement strand
CGCCGGTGACCCGGTTGCCGTCGCGCAGGAGGCCGGTGACCGGTGTGTTCTGCAGCACGTGGACGCCTTCGCGCATCGCGCCCTGGGCATAGGCCCACACGACGCGGTCGTGACGTGCTGTCGCAGCGCCGACGTGGTGCGACGCTCCGAGCACCGGGTATCGACCGCCGCCGGACAGGTCCAGCTGCGGACACAGTCCCTTGGCTTCCTGCGGAGTGACCATTTCCGTCTCTGATCCGCAGGCGGTGTTGAGTAGGCACCGGGCACGTTCGGCCCGCATCGCCGTTTCGGTGTGGGCCAGCCAGAGCAGACCCTTGGTGCTGTGCATGATCCAACAACCGGTCTCGTCTTCCAACGATTGGTAGAGCTCGAGGCTGCGTTGGTAGAACCGGATCGACTCGGGGATGCCATAGTTGGCCCTGATGATCGTCGTGTTCCGGCCGGAGTTGCCGGACCCGATGTAGTTGGCCTCGACCACGGCGACGTTGGTGATGCCGTGGCGGGTGGCGAGGTAGTACGCGGTTGCCAACCCGTGTCCTCCGCCGCCGATGATGACGACGTCATAGCTGGACTTCGGCTCGTGCCATTGCAGGTCAAGCAGCGTTTCGACAAACTCGTTCATGACAGGCGCTCCCACAGTTCATCGGCGTACGGCGCGTTGGTGAGCAACAGCGCCGATGTGCCGACCAGGTACAGCTTGGCCGGCACGCCGGCAACGAAGCCCTGCGCGAGTGCCGGTCGTTCGATCGGCAGCGGCCATTCGATGTGAGCGACGACGTGAGCAAGCCCTGCGTGGTCCAACCAGCATCCGACGTACCCGGACTCGGCGGCCACGATCGCAGACTCGTCGGCGACGCTGATCGAGTCGGGATCGAGAAGTCCGATCGCGAACATGTCGTCGGGTGCGAACCGGAGCACCGTGGTGCCTTCCGGCCAGTCGACAGCATCGAGCGCGGCTGGGGACGCAACGATGCGCGTTCCGTGGAGCGTTTCAGGAGCGAGCACGGCGACCCTCCGGATCGTAGAAGGGAGGTTCCGCAACGGTGGCGGTGCGACCGTCGATCTGCACCGTGTCTGGCCCGCCGTCGCCCGGCCATGGCCGATGCTTGATCCACCCGAGCATCACTCCGTGCCCGAGCAATGGCGACGTGAAGCTGGACGCGACGTGCCCGACGATGCTGCCGCCGATCCAGATCGGGCTGCCTTCGGTCGGGGCGTCGCCGGGGATCGTGAACCCGAACAGCCGTCGTTCGTTGGGCAGTTCGGCGATGCGGGCCAATGCACTCTTGCCGAGGAAATCGGGCTTGCTCATCTTGACTGCCCAATCCATGTTCAGGCGGGTCGGTGTGGAATCCATCTCCGAGTCCATCCCGACGATGACGTGGCCCTTCTCGAGTCGAAGTCCGAACAACGCCTGCAACCCGTGCGGCTTGATTCCCAGGTCGCGGCCGGCAGTCATCAACGCACGCCAGAGTTCGACGGAACGATCGGCGCGGTGATGAAGCTCGAACGATGCTTCCCCGGTGAAGCTGAGCCGCATCACATGGCACGCCACACCGGCCACCACATCGTGACGGTGCTGCAGGAACTTCGGTGGGTCGGCCAGACCGACCCGTTGCAGAAGTAGCGAGGCGAGCGGGCCGGTGACGTTGATCGCGGCGAGCGACATCGTCTGATCCAGGATGTGCACCCGCAGACCCCACGTCTCGGCCCAGTCGCGCACCCACATCTCGGCGTTCGCGGCACCGCCCGAGGTGAAGGTCAGAACGAACCTGGTTTCGCTTTCGCGGCAGATCATGCCGTCGTCGATCAGGTGGCCGCGCTCGTTGAGCAACAGGACGTATCGGGATCGGCCGACCTTGATATCGGCGACCGTTGTCGGATAGAGGCGCTCGAGCAGTTCGACCGAATCCGGACCGGAGACGACGAGTTTGCCCAGGGTGCTGACATCACCCAGCGAAACGGCTTCGCGAACCGCCCAGTACTCGGCAACGTGGTCGCCGTAGTTCCACGGGCGAAACCAACCGCCGAACCGATCGAGTTGGGCACCGAGCGCGAGGTGCTCGTCGTGGAGCGGACTGCGCCGGAAGACATCGGTGTACACGTCGGCGGCGGCTTCGGCGAGTGTGATCTGTCGGGATGCCGGGCGAGCCGTGAACGGTTCGGGGGTGAGCCCTGAGCGATCGGAAACGAACGATCGCAGGTACGGCCCGCAAACACCACCCTGACATGTGCCGGTGCCGCACAGGCTGGCCCGCTTGACGAGCTCGAGTTGTTGGAATCCGCGGTCCCACACACCCTGCAGGTCAACGACTGTCACCTTCGAGCAGGGGCAGACGATGCCCTCGGTCGGACAAGGGGGAAGGGCGAACTTCTGCGCCGCCGGACCGACCAGCGAAACCGACGCGTCATCCGCGGCCATCCGCGACAGCAGGTCGCGTCCGGCGAGACCGAGGCCGATGATGAGCGTGGTGCATGCAGTGGTGGTCTCGACGCCGTCATCGGTCGTGACCACCGACGTGACGATCCCGTCGGCGCCTTCGATCCGGACGAGCGTGCCGGCCACTACAGAACACGGCACGCCATAGGGTGGCTCGCCGACCGCGACGACGTTGCCGAGATCGATGCCGGCGGCGTGCATCGCGAGAGCGGCGCGGGCGGTGACGATTCCGATCAACATGTTTCCGGGGCACACCGGATGCAGTTCGGCTGCACCGGTTGCGACGACGATGTCGTGAGCGTGGATGTGCACCATTGCGTCGGCCCGACGCACGATGACTGTCGGTCCGCTGTAGATAGCGACCACTTCGTTGCCGTCGCCGGCATCGAGCATCGTGACGGTGCGGCCCGATGCTTCTGCCGCACCAACAGCAGCGATGCCGCTCTCGCCGGCGCCGATGACCACGAGGTCGGCATCGTGGCGCCGCACCGCGACTTCCGCGAGAACCGGCGTGCGGGTGACATTCGGTTGCGGAACGGGACGCAGGGCCGGCGCGCCGACTGCTGGATGGCGTCGAACGACCAGGCCCGGGGTCGCTGGCGTCTGGCAGGTGCGAACGTAAGCGGTGCCGTCGACATCGCACACGCAGTTGGGGCAATCGCCGGCGAGGCAGAGCGTTCCGCCGTGATGCGGATGCTCGCCGGCGCGCAGCACCGCGAGCGCGACGCTGTCACCGGGTTCGAACGGGATCAGTCGTCCGTCGACGATGATCCGACTCGACTCGCTCATTGCCGCATCCTCGATCCGCTGGGATCCAACAGGGGCTCCAGCTGCAATCGGGCGGGGCGGCGGCGACCGATGATCTCGATCTCGAACTCGCCGGCGTCGGTCGTGGCGAGTTCGGTCAGAACGTATCCGAGCGCAACCGATGCCTTGCTGTAGTGGGCGTATCCACCGGACGTGACCCAACCAACGACATTGCCGTCGTGCCAGATCGGCTCGTCGCCGATCACGTCTGCGGGGTTGTCGGGGTCGGGCTCGACAACCAGGGTGACGAGCCGGCGCGGAGCACCAGTCACCAACTCCTGTTCGTACGCAGCGCGACCGACGAACTCGTGATCGAGCTTGATGTAGCTGCCGATGCCGGCTTCGAGCGGAGTGTAGATCGGGCGGTATTCACGAAACCAGGTGCCGAAGCTCTTCTCGAGCCTCAGTGTGATCAGCGCGCGGAATCCGAACAAACGCATGTCGTACGGCTTGCCGGCATCCCAGATCAGGTCGAACAGATAGCGCTGGTTCTCGGGGGTCATCCAGATCTCGTAGCCGAGATCGCCGGTGTAGGTCATCCGGCTGAGCCAGACCTCGGCCATACCAATGTTCACCCTGCGGAACGACATGAACGAGAAGTCGTTCGAAGCGAGCGAGGTGTCGGTCAGGCCTTGCAGAACGTCGCGCGAGTTCGGACCTGCGAGTGTCAGGCCGACCATCGACAACGCGAGGTTCTCGAACCGCACCGAGCCATCAGTGGGTAGATGGTCGATGAACCAGCGCGAGTGATGGGTCTCGGCCGCCTGCGACCCGAACAGGAAGAAGTCGTCGTCGCCGGTGCGTGACACGGAGAACTCGCCAACGATGCGCCCCTGCTGGTTGAGCATCGCGGTCAGCAACGTACGCCCGATCTTGGGCAGCTTGTTGGTGAACAACGAAAGCAGCCAATCGGCCGCGCCGCTGCCCGAGACCCGGTACTTGGCGAAGTTGGATGCCTCCGAGAAACCGACCCGCTCGCGCACGGCGCGCGATTCCTCGGCGACGAGATCGAAGGCGTTCGACCGATAGAACGTGACGTCCTCGACAGGGTCCTTGCCGGGTTCCTGGAACCACAACGGATGCTCGAGCCCGAACCCGACTCCCCACACCGCGTTGTGGGCGGTCAGACGGTCGTAAATCGGGGTGGTGTGCAGCGGTCGTGCGGCCGGGAGTTCCTCGTTGGGGAACGTGATCCGGAACCGACGCGAGTAGTTCTCGCGCACCTTCGCGTTGGTGAATGCGAGCGTGGCGAAGTCGCCATATCGCGCGACGTCCATCCCCCAGATGTCGCCGTCGGGGTCGCCGTGGACCATCCAGTTGGCGAGCGAGAGACCGACGCCGCCACCCTGCGACAGGCCGGCCATGACAGCGCATGCGACCCACATGCCGCGCATCCCTTTGATCGGGCCGACCAACGGGTTGCCATCGGGGCTGAACGTGAACGGTCCGTTGACGAACTTCTGGATCCCCGCCCGCCCGACCGACGGGAAATGCTCGAACGCCTTCTCCAGTTCCGGGGCGATCCGGTCGAGGTCGTGATCGAGCAGTTGGAACACGAAGTCCCACGGCGTTTCCTTCGGGGCCCACGGACGGTTGTCCTGCTCGTAGGTGCCGAGGAGAATGCTCTGGCCCTCCTGGCGGGCATAGATCTCGCCGGCGAAGTCGATCATGTGGGGCAGTTCGTGGCCCGTCTCCTTGTTGAACGCGATGACCTCGGGCATTGGTTCGGTCATCAAGTAGTGGTGCTCCATCGCGAGCACGGGCAACTCGATGCCGGCCATCCGGCCGACTTCGCGGGCCCACAACCCGCCTGCATTGACGACGTGCTCGGCGTGAATCGTGTGGTCGCGATCGGTGATGACATCCCACGTGCCGTCGGCACGCTGCTCCAGGTCGGTGACCCATGTGTCGAGATAGACCTCGGCGCCGCGGTTGCGCGCGCAGATCGCATAGGCGTGGGTGACGCCGTACGGATCGACGCTGCCTTCGTCCTCGTCGTACAGCGCTCCGACGAAGTACTTCTCCTCGAGCAGCGGGTTCATCTCCTTCGCTTCGCGTATCGAGATGATCTCCATGTTCATGCCCAGGTAGCGACCTCGGGACTGTGCCATCCGCAACCAGTCGAGGCGTTCTGGCGTGTCGGCGAGTTGGATACCGCCCGGCAGGTGGATGCTGCAGTTCTGGCCGGATTCGGCTTCGATTTCCTTGTACAGGTTCACCGTGTATTGCTGCAACCGAGCAACGTTGGGATCGCCGTTCAACGTATGCATCCCACCTGCCGCGTGCCATGTGGAACCGGCGGTGAGTTGCTTGCGTTCGAGCAGCACCACATCGGTCCAGCCGGCCTTGGTGAGGTGGTAGAGCACACTGGCACCGACGACGCCGCCGCCGATGACAACGACCTGAGCTGAAGACTTCACTGTGTTCCTGTCCTGTTGGTTTCGGGCTTGTCTGAGACGGCCGGCTAGAAGTCGGTTGCGACGCCACCCTCGGCATGACGGCGGGCGACGAACGCCTGCAACTCTTCCTTGACGGCATCGTCGATGGGCGGTGGCTCATATGCGGCGAGCATCTCTTTCCAGATGCCATTGGCCTTGGAGGGGGCATGTGGGCTGCCGCCTTCCTCCCACGATTCGTAGTTGCGCCAGTCGGAGATCATCGGCTTGTGGAACGCGGTACGGAACCGGTCCTGAGTGTGCTGGGTTCCGAAGAAGTGACCTCCCGGGCCGACGTCGCGGATGGCGTCGAGGCCGAGCGTTGCTTCGTCGACCACCACCGGTTCCATGAATGCCGACACCATGTGCAGCAGTTCGGCGTCGATGATCATTTTCTCGTAGCTGGCGTGCAGGCCGCCTTCCATCCATCCGGCCCCATGCATCAACATGTTGACGCCGCCCATGATCGCGCCCCACAGCGAGAACACCGATTCGTACGCCGCCTGCGCATCGAGCGCGTTCGCAGCGCAGACATTGCTGCTGCGGTAGGGGAGGTTGTAGCGGCGGGCCAACTGACCACCGACCATCGCTGTGCGCATGTATTCCGGCGTGCCGAATGCCGGCGCACCGGACTGCATGTCGACGTTCGAGGTGAAACCGCCGTAGACCACCGGCGACCCGGGGCGGACAACTTGCGTCAACGTGACCCCGGCCAACGCTTCCGCGTTCTGCTGCGCGAGCGCTCCCGCAAGGGTGACCGGTGCCATTGCCCCGGCGAGCGTGAACGGGGTCATCACCACGATCTGGTTGCGCGATGAGTATTCGAGGATTCCGTGCAGCATCGGTGTATCGAGGCGAAGCGGCGAACTGCTGTTGATGACGGTGAAGATCGACGGCTCTCGCTCGAGGGTCGCGTCGTCGATCTGGCGGGCGATGCGCACCATCTCGAGGCAGTCGATGTTTCGCTGCCGGCCGAGGCTGTAGGCGTGGAACGGCTTGTCCGTCAGCGTCAGCGCGTCGTACGTCGCGTCGAGGTGGCGGATCGATGCGTGCAGGTCGACCGGTTCGACCGGGTAGCCGGCTAGGAAGTGGACGCTGTTCAGCATCTGGGCGAGCTTGACCAGGTTCTGGAAATCGAGGTGGTTACCGATCCGCCGGCCGCGGTCTAGGTCGACCACGTTGGGCGCGCTGGCGACCGAGCCGAAAGCAACCCAATTGCCCCCGATCTGCAGGCTGTGCAACGGGTTCCGGGCGTGGAACGTGAACTCGGCTGGCGCAGTCGAAATCAGCTCGGCGATCATCTCGCGATCGAACCGGACCCTTTCGGTGCCGGGCGCAACTGTCGCTCCGGCTTTGACCAACAGATCGCGTGCTTCCTCGTCGAGGAAGTCCATCCCGATCTCTTCCAAGATCTGCATCGACGCGTCGTGGATCGACTCCAACTCGTCGGCAGACACGACATTCGTCGGCTGGTAGGGCATGAACGGTTGAAGGTGAGGGCGTTGGTGGGGCAGGCGGCTGCGCTCGGCGGTGGAACGTCCACGGCGGCGGGTGTTGCCACCGCTCGTCTCGATGTGGATATCAGTCACCAGGTCCCCTGTGCTCGGAGCGTTGTCCGCGCAATACTAACCACGCTTACCCGGCACAGATGTACCGCGAATGCCAGCAATCGTCAACTGGGCAGCTTCTGCGCGATGACGCGTTGCTCCTGCAGGAACGCTGGCATGTCCGGCGGTTGCACCACCGCGCCGCGGATCAGATCATCGAACTGGGCTGTCAGGGTTCGAACGTGCTCGGCGGAGGTGAGGACCATGTACATCTGGCCGAGGTACAGCGCAGCGCGCAGCGGTCCGAAGATCGTGATTGGGGCTGCATAGCGCTGGCGTCCGTCGAACAGGAACCAACGCAGGGTGGGATACAACTCGGCGCACAACTCGATCATGTGGTCGAGTTGGATCAGTCGATTCCTGAGCCCGAGATCGCGCCAGATGCCCTCGCCGAGCGCGAAGCTCTCAACCGCCTGGATCGAGTTGCAGCACTCCAGGTCCGTCTCGGGTCCACGAGTCCATGCCAGCCGCGCCGACGCCGTTTCGATCAACTGTTCGGGACTGGTCGCGACGAAGTCGTCCATCTCGAACCGGATCACCTCGTCGGTCTTGAGCAAGTCGGGCAGGGTCGACGGAACGTAACGAATCTTGTATCCGATCGCCTCGCGCAGCCATGCGATCAGTCGCTCGTCGTTGTGAGCCAATGCATTGCGTTCGAACGACGGTTGCTCGTCCATCATCTCGGCCTGCATCGTGCCGACGTTGCTGAGACCGACGAGCCAGTCGATCGACGCCTGTTGGGTAGTTGCGACGGCGGTGAGGGTCTCCAGCCGCGGGAGTCGCCGGTTGCTCGGCGAGAGCAGTTGCGAAAGGGTCGATCGATCGAGCCCGACAGCGGTGGCGAACTCGCTCTGATTCATCGTCGAGTCGGCGATCACCTTGCGCAGGCGTACTCGGAACACCTCGAGCAACTGCTTGCGATCCTCCACATCTGCAGTGTATGCACATCAACTGATGGAGATCCACCTCACTTGTGTTGGCTGCGCATCTCAGCTGTTGTGATTGTGCGCAAGTACCCCACCAACTTGGTCGGGTATCGCGCCTCCGGTCAACTAGAACGTTGGGTCAGTGGCTGGGACCAGGTCTGATGAAATCACGACGGCGGATTGGGCAACGACGGATTGGCCGACGTTGGTCCTCATTGCAGCGTTCTGGGCCTTGTTCGTCGGTGTGTTGTCCGCGAGTTCGTTCCTGCCCCTTCCGATCGTGGTCGTCGCGCTCGGATTGCTCGGCGCATTGTTCATGTCCCTCCAGCACGAGGTGATTCACGGCCATCCCACTCGGTCGGCCAAACTGAACACGATCCTCGTCGGTCTTCCATGCGGTCTGGTGTTGCCCCTGGCCCGTTACCGCGAGTCGCATCTCGCCCATCACCGCAGCGATCTCACCGATCCCGTCGACGACCCGGAGAGCTTCTATGTGCTCTCCGAGACCTGGAATCGCGCCGGGTGGCTGAAGCGCTCGTACCTCAGGGCCAATCGCACTCTCGCCGGGCGGATGTTGCTCGGGCCGTTGACCATGACCTGGCTCAGCGTTGCCGACGATGTTGCATTCGTCGCCCGTGACGCCAAGGTGCGCGTGACCTGGGTGCTCCATCTGCTCGGAGCCACCGTGGTCGTCGGGGCGGTGTACGTGTCGCCATTGCCGATTTGGGCATACGCGCTCGGCTTCGTCTACATCGGTTCGTCGCTCACGCTGCTGCGGTCGTTCATCGAGCACCGGGCAGTCGTGGACGCCGCCCGCCCCGTTGTCGACCGCTCGGCCATCGTGCGCAGCGGCTGGTTCTTCAGCCTGCTGTTCCTCAACAACAACCTCCACTACACGCATCATCGCTTCCCTGGCGTGGCGTGGTACCGGCTCCCGGTACTCACCCGAGAGCTCGATGCCGTGTCGATCGTTGCCGACTCGGC
>JANOEM010000160.1:0-3543 GCA_031413195.1 Actinomycetes bacterium | reverse complement strand
CACGACGGAACCTCGTGAGCCGACCACGTTGCCGTACCGGACACAGGAGAAGCGGGTCTCGCGACCGGATGCATAGGAGTTGCCGTGCACGATGAGCTTCTCCGCGCACAGCTTGGTTGCGCCGTAGAGGTTCACGGGGTTGACGGCCTTGTCGGTCGACAGTGCAACGACTGTCTTCACGCCGGCGTCGATCGCTGCGTCGACGATGTTCTGCGCTCCGGTGACATTGGTCTGGACCGCCTCGAACGGATTGTACTCCGATGCGATGACCTGCTTCATCGCCGCAGCGTGGATGATGACGTCGGCTCCCTGGGCAGCGCGTAGTAGTCGCTTCGAGTCTCGGACGTCACCGATGAAGTATCGGAGCCGGTCCCCGTCGAAGCGCGTCTGCATCTCTGACTGCTTGAGTTCATCGCGCGAGAAGACGCGAATCGTGCAGTCGGGGAACTCAGTCAGTATCCGTCCGACAAAGGCGTTGCCGAACGATCCGGTGCCGCCCGTGAGGAGAATGGTCGAGCCGTTGAGTGTCATCAGTGTCTTCCTGGTTGTTCTAATGGAGCTGCGTCCGTGCCTACGGAGCGCTGCGCTTGGAGGGGTTCCGTGGTCGATTGTCGAATGGGCGCCCGGTGATGATCCTGCCCAGGCCCTGCCAAAGTCCGGCGCCGTAACACCAGTGACAGATGGTCAGTGCACCGAAGGCCCGATGTGGAGCGACCCCGCGTTCTCGGCTGAGGCGTCCGGCGACGACCGACGCACCGATCACATAGGCGAGTACGGGCAGCAACGTGTAGAGAGGTCGGCGGCGAACGGCGAAGAGGGTCGCCCAGGCAACGCTCCCACCGACGAGCACGGCCGGCGCAACCGGACGCCAGTACGGGAGTGTCTTGTGCTTTGCAAGCGTCGACGCCTTGCACATGCCGTAGTTGTGGTATTGACGCGCGAGTGCGCGAGGGGTTTGACGCGGGAAGTACTGGGATCGAATTGATGGGTCGAGAACGATTCGCCCGCCTCGCCGGCGGATCCTGAAGTTCAGTTCCTGGTCTTCGGCGGCCCATTGGATGTTCTCGTCGTCGTATCCGCCGGCATCAACGACCGTTGCCTTGCAGAACGTTCCGAGATACACGGTGTCGACTTCCTCGACTTGGTCGCTGTAGTGAAATCGGCCAGGGCCGACGCCGAACGGCGAGGAGGTGACTGCAGCGACGGCTCTGCCGAACGGCGTGACCCCAACTGCGCGCATCGGCCCACCGACGACGGCTGCGCCTGTGCGCTCCAATGCCTCGACGCTGGACGAGACGTAGTCGTGGGCATAGAGGGTGTGTGCATCGGCGCGTACGACGAGCTCGTTTCGCGCCACTGCGAGGCCGACGTTCATGGCTGCAGCTGCTGTCACCTTTGGATTGTCGACCAGTCGAACAGGGCCGCCGCAGCGCTCCACGATGTCTCGCGTTCCATCCATCGAGCCGCCGTCGATGACGAGCACTTCGTCGATGCACGGGTAGTCCTGGGCAAGAAGGCTCTCCAAACAATCGTGCACGAACGCCCGCTCATTGAGTGTTGGCAGGAGGATGGTGACCGGGGGCGTCATGGAGACCGCAAGCCTAAAGGAAGATGCTCGATGCCCGACGGAGCCCTGAAGAGTTCCTCATCGGCCCATGAACCCGATCACGTGGCGGACCGTCCGACCGATGATACGAAGGTCGAGGGTCAGACTCTGATGGCGGAGATACCAGAACTCGTATTGCAGCTTCTCGAGCGCGTCGTGTTCATCGGCGCCGTACGGGTAGTTGACCTGTGCCCAGCCTGTGAGGCCCGGTCGGATGAGATGTCGGAACTGGTAGTACGGGATCTTGTCACTGAGCAGCTCGACGTAGTGGGGTTGCTCGGGTCGGGGCCCGACCACGGAAAGATCGCCCTTCAAGATATTGATCACCTGGGGGAGCTCATCCAGATGCGACAGGCGGAGCACGCGCCCGAACGTCGTGATCCGATCATCGTCGGTCTTCGTCCACTGGCCGATCGCCCCGCCGGGTCGCATCGAACGGAACTTCAGCATCTGGAACTCGGCACCGTCACGACCGACTCTGGACTGGCGATAGAGAACCGGCCCTCGATTGCCGATGAGATTACCCACCAGCACGAACAGCGTCACCATGGCAAGGGGCACGAGCGCCACCGCAGAAACGGAGATGTCGATGAGCCGCGAGGCTCTCCGGTAGCCGGGTCGGTGAATCTCTGCGATGTCGAACATCAGGACGGCCTGACCGAGTTCGCGGTGCGGAATCTTGCCGATCCATTCCTCATAGAAGGCCAGGACCCCGCGAACGCGGAGACCCTCGGCGTGGAGTCCGGCGGCCTCGTCGAGCAATTCGGGATCATCAAGAGCGCTGCGCCCGAGGACCAGGAGCGTCGCGTCGGTCGACCGAATCATCCTGGTGAGATCGCCAGGTGCACGGACTTCGTCAGGCCCCACGACCAGCCGGAGCTCGGCCGCCTTCTGCAGCGGTCCGCCGAGATCAGCGACGAACTCGGCCTGATCGAGCTCGTGCAAGATTGCCAGCACCCCGGCCGATTCGGTCGCCACTCCTCGAGATCGCCGTCTCAGGAAACCCGACACGAGGAAAAGGACGAAGAAGCATGGTGCAGACAATGCGATGACCGAGCGGGGCAGAAGCTGTTCGCCGGCCGCGAGTTGTAGGAGTCCGAACACCAATGGAGCTGTCACGGCGGCCATCAACGACGAGCGGGTGGCATCGCTCGGGTCCTCGTGGTCGGGAATTCCGAGTCCGTAGGCGATCACACAGGTCGTTGCGATGTACGCAAGCGTCCAGCCAAGCCGAGTGGACTCTGAGAGGTCGTACTCGCCAACGTACTGAGCATGCAGCTTCGCCAGGATGCCCACGATGACAGTCACTCCAGCGAATGGCAGGAGTCGGATGAGACGGCTGATCATTGGTCCCGACTCATCGTGTTCGCCACGGACGAGTGTTACTCAACGACATCTGGCTGGACAGCACTTCTTGGAGCCGCTCGTTCAGCGCAGCTCTGCGCCGAGCGATCGAGGGACTTCACCGGATTGGACCGACCTCCACTCATCATCTCGGATCGACTGCCATTGAGCCGCCACATCGCAGCGAAGCTCGCAGCGATTGACGCCAGAGCCAGCAACAGAGCGACAGCGTTACTGAAACTCGGCGGCCTCCAAGCGGCATCTTGAACGATGTTCCAGGTTCCCCGGTATCCGACTGCGTATCGGCGAAGATTCTGCGCAAATGCGGCAAAGTGAACGGTCGCCCAGAGCGTCAGAATAATCCCGATCAGTCTCGCCGAAGTTCGGCGTTCCAAGTTGGCGTCGGCGAGGGCGACCCCGGCGATGATGAACAATCCAATCGTGAGCGGGAGAAGATATCGGCCCTGGAAATACGGATGTCGCACCATTCCGACGACGACGGGAACGGCGAAGACAGCGATGAGGCACAAGACAAGGCCGGCTGAGACCGGCTTCCGTGCGGCGGCGATGGCGAGAACCAGTACCGAGCCCAG